>DSEZ01000100.1 GCA_011055275.1 Thermoprotei archaeon
CGCCTCGAGCGTGGGTCCCCTGCTCTCGTCGTTCATGAGGTGAACCTCATCTACCACTACCACCTTTACGGCTCCCAACCAGGAGGGCCTCTGTCTCAAGAGGGAATCGGCCTTCTCGTTTGTAGCTATTATGAGATCGTAACGGGCGAGCCACTCATCCTTCGAGTCATAGTCACCCGTGGTTACCGCGACCTTCATTCCGATCTGCTGCCAAGCCCTTGAGAACTCCTCGTACTTCTCCGATGCCAGGGCTTTCAAGGGGACGAGGTAAAGGAACTTTGAGGTGGGATCCTTCATATAATTCTGGGCTATGGCTATTTCTGCAACAAGGGTTTTCCCGCTAGATGTCGGAGAAGTTATGACAACGTTCTTTCCTTGAAGGAGTCCTGCCTCAAGTGCGGACTCCTGAGGGGGATATGGTCTCTCATATCCTCTTGAAGCTATTATCTGTGCCAGCCTGCGATCAAGCCACCTTTCCCAGTACACGATGAACTCCTAGCCATATACTATAAGCCTATGTCGCTCGTTTCAGGTTCTTCTCGTTACGCCATATAAGGAACAGAAGCGCGGCCACCGGAGCTATGAGCGCAAGGTACCCCAGCTTAAATCCGACTGAATCGATCATGATTCCAGCCACCGTTGGAACGATCACCCCTATAATGGTCATAACAGAGAAGAAGAGGGAGTTAGCAGCGTTTCTAAGCTCCTCGCGGAACCCCCTTCCTATGTATATAAGCGATATTGGATACGTAAATCCGTGAGGAAAACCCAGTATCAGGAAAGCCAGCGCAAGGAACGCAAGGTTAGGCGATAGCACCATTAGGAAAAGGCCGGCGATAGTTAACGATACCGACAGATAAGTGAGGTTGATTAGCCGCTCAAAATGCTTTAGTGAAAGAAGAAGCCTCATGGAAAAAGACGTGGAAAAGAAAAGTGCGAAAAGAAGCTCGACCTGAGAGTAGCTCGCGTTAAAGAAGTCCTTGGCATAAATCCCTCCAAAAGAAGTAAGCATAGCAAATGGGATGTTGTAGGTGAGGTTATTGTACACGGCCGTCAAAAAGTAAGGGTTTCTGGTGACTTGTTTGACACCAATACCTGAACGGCTTTCTAGCTGAGGAAATCTTATTGTAGGAGCAATTAAGGCTACCAAAACCCCGAGGGGCAGGAAAAGTAGAAAAACCTGTTTCAGGGAAAACTTCAGCAGCATCACCCCCTCTATGGATGGCCCAACCACTAGGCTCGTGCTGAGCGCAAGCGTGTAAACTGCAAGCACCCTCTCCCTGATCTTTGGATCGTCGTACAGCCCAGCTGACGTGATTATGTTGGGCATCAGAAGACCCATGACAAAACCAGCAAGCACCGATAGAAGCCATATGGTTATAGGCGTTGCCAAATAGAACAGGGGAAGCAATATCGCAAAGGCAATGCTAGCTCCCATAAAGTAAACCCTTCTCCTGCGCACGCATATCTTAGAGTTGTAGAGCGTGGCCGTAAACGACGCCAATGAGAACGCGCTTGAAAGCAGACCAATTTCGGTGGCGCTCAGGTCAAAGTCGTACTTAGCCACGAGCGGTACCGTTGTTACCATCATGTTATTGCTTGCCCTGAAGGCAAAGGTGATCAGCACTATAAAGATCACCACTAGTATTAGCTGCGACCTCATCATGTGCTAATCGAAATAGCTCGTAAAAGCCTTCCCAGTACCATTAACGGCGCTTTCAATCAGAGCTCTTAAGAAGGCTTTACGCGCGTTATCTCGTTTTTTACATAAAATGAAGTCGCAAAGGCGACAACTTAGCACTCTCACGCAGAGGATGACAACAAGAAAGCACCAAAACGCCCATAACCAAAACTTTGCCTCGGCCGGGATTTGAACCCGGGTCCGCGGCTCGAAAGGCCGCTATCCTTGTCCGGTCTAGACTACCGAGGCATGGTGTAACGTAACGCACTTAAAGGGTTTTTGAGGTGGGCTTCAATCCCTTAGATCCTTGATTATGCGTTTCAGCCCTAAGACGTCTATGAGCGATGAAAGCCTCGGCCCGCTCTTCCTACCTATGAGGCTCTCATAAACGCTTGAAAACGCCTCTTCGATGGGCACGCCAGTTGCGCTTGATATGTCCCTTAGCTTTTGAGATGCCTCGGCTCCGCTTTCGTTGCCCGTAAGCGACCTTATCCACTCTAAAGCTATGCCCTCGGCCTTCCTTGGTCTGTACACTATCCGGTACTCCTCAGGAAGCTTATCGCTCTTAACCCACGCTTCCACGTAAGGCCTTAAATAATCGTCATCGAGGCCTACGCGCCTCTTGGCGCCTTCCCAATTGCCCTCAAGCTCGTATGCAAGCAATAGCGAGACAAAGCGCACCTTCCAAGAAGGCGAAGGACTTGAAAAGTGTATCGCAAGCCTCTTCTTCTCGTCTCTTGGCTTCTTGAGGTTATCCTCAAAGTCCTCGATAAGTCTTATGAGACCTTCACCAGAATCGTCTAAGTTCTTATCCTTCTCTATGTCGACGCGGAGCAGGAAGTACTTGAGTACTTCGGGCGGAAGGTATTTCATGAGGATAGAAAGGGATCCCACCCCCTGAGACTTGCTCATCTTTCTACCGTTTAGCAGCACGAAGCCCCAGCGATAAGTCAAGGGAGGCTCTCTGCCGAAAAGCTGCTTGTGGACAGCTTCGGCCGTATCCCAGCTACCACCCCTAGTATGATGGTCTTTGCCTGCCCCCTCAAGCGTAACTCCAAGAAAGGCCTGCCTGGTAGGCCAGTCTAGGCGCCAAGCCATTTTCCATCTATGAGACTTAATTGGTATCTTTCCAGAGTGACCGCATCCCTTAGCGTATCCCACGTCCTTATCATCAACGTAGTATATGTAGTCGCCATCGAAACCGGTAACTCTAGTGGTCGCTATGTTACCGCATTTCTCGCATACCGGCATTACGATGTCCATCCATGAATCGGGCAACTGCTTCAATGACGTAACGCTTAGAATCTCCCTAACAACTGGAAGCCTCTCAAAGAACATCTTTACATACGAGTCATAGTATCCAGCCTGGTAAAGCTCGGTAACGGGTATAACTCTGGGCGAAACGCCAAGCTTATTCATAAAGGAAACCGTGTCGTCCAGAAAGTGCTGACCGTAGCTTGAGTGACACCCGTAAGGATCGGGCACGTCTACAAGTGGCTTTCCAAGGTAAGGCTTTAGATCTCCAGGCACTCCACTCGGAACTGAATCAAAGGCATCCATTATATCGCCTATAAATATGAAATCAGGATCATCACCCATCTCCTTTAGTCTGTTTGTTATTACAGATGGAAAGAAGAATTCCTCAACCGTTCCAAGGTGTGTGGGGCCGCTCGTGGTTATGGCTGAGGCTATAACATGCTTACCCGGCCGGCTCATCACCTTTTCAGCAAGATCGTCAATCCAGCTTTGGGCTTCTGAACTCAAGGTACACGATGACGTTAAGCGGGAAGCTAATAACAATTGTGGTCATATCTCATGCGTTAAAGTCTTGGCAAGCTTCCGTTGTTATTTCACTCCGTTCTAAATTTTATAGCTCTCAGCTTCAAATAGCAGATCCTTGATGAATAAACGCGGACCTGTCCCACAACCAGCGCTTATTGATATTCCTGTAGCGGCTAAACTTCACCCTTTATGGTGAAAGGAATCATGCTGCATAGTTGCATAAATCCCAGGCGATAGCCTTTCTCCTCTTTTCCATTCCCGCTTTCTTTTCGTGCCCTAGCTTTCGCGTAGCAGGCCATCTCGTCGTACGCCTAGGCGCTTACCGCTACTTTGGCCTCAGAGTGACCCTTTTCCTCGATGTAAGCTCTGGTGTTTAGCAGCTTTTTACGCTTTACGTCCACGGTTATCACAAGGACGGCGTGCTTTTTCTGCCTTCCCGGCTTCCCGTACCTGTAAGTCAGGTACTCGCTCGCGCTTCCGGTTTCAACCCGGTGCCGTCTGCAGCGATTTCAAGTTCCTTGGCGCTTGGTAGCTTGACCTCCCGGGATCATTCCGGATATCCTCCTCTAGGCGGTGGTGTAGTCATCAGCGTCTGGGATGAGGCCTATTGCCTTCAGGCGGCGCGCTATTCCCTCTAACCCGCGGTAGTCAACCCTGGGCCATATTGCCTGCCACCTTACAAAGGAATCCGGGAAGAGGAAAGGCCTTCCCCTCTTATTTTTGTTGGCCTTCTTCAGTTCCCTCTTCCAGCGCTTGAAGATCCTGACATCGGGAAGGAACTCGCCCCTTACAAATACTCGTTGTAGGCGTGCCAATCACGTTTAGGGCTAGGCTTATTTCCCTTACCCGCAGACTTATCCCAGTGGTTAGAGCTCTTGGTGACCATACCATTGTGGCTCTAAGCACTACTTACCTTACGTGCTGAAAGTGCTCATTGGAATTATGCAACAAGCCAAATCATCCAAAATATTATATACTCTTTGGTGCGATCTACGTCATGATGGCGCCGGGGACGGGATTCGAACCCGCGAGGCCCGGAGGACCAACAGCTCTCGAGGCTGCCGCCTTTGTCCACTCGGCCACCCCGGCGCTAAATTGCTAAACTACGAATTTAACCTTTTTCTTTCAACCACCTCGCCGCATAAATCTCAAGGAATCTTTCACGGTCAATATCTTAATAAGGAGAACTAGCGGAGAAAATTCCTCACGAAATCTAGCTTCTCGCAAAATTCATAAGCAAATTCATAATCGGATTCCAGATCGTGCAGCAATGCGCTCTTAGCTGCTTTCCCGGATAACTCGAAGGAAGTCCATCAATCTGCTCACGGCTCTCAGGAAGTGCAGGATTTCATTTATTCTATCTTATGAAGGAGTCGTGAAAATCGTTAGCTTGATCTCCTATTAGCCCGATCTCCATTACAGAAAATCGTGATATAAATTAATTTTACCCGAAAGAAAATCTAATCTTCCCAATTCTCAGAAATCGCACAAAAATTTTAAGATTCCGCTTTTCCGAAAAGTCAACCAATCGCCTACTTTGATTTTTCCGAATTAATTTCATATATGCAACGATATAACCGATCGAGCACAACATCGCAAGCATAAACCAGTAACGGTAAGCGTAATCTAGCGACGGCTTCAATACGTTCAAGCCAGCATAGCCCAAATAAAGGAGAAGTGCTATTTGTGAGGCATCGCCGGCCAGGCTGGCTGCAGTGTATTTAACAACGTTCATCTTGAGCGTTCCAGCGGCTAGCGACGTCGCATCTCCGAGCTCTAAAAAGAACACCGACATGAATACAGAAAAGGGCCCGTGGAGTTCTATCCATATCTGTGCTTTTTCCAGCTGCTTCTGACCGACCTTGAAGTGCGCCAGCACTCTCCGTAAAATCGAACGAGCTACGAACCTGCCGCTTAAGTACTCAACCTCGTCAAGAAAAAGAGCAGAAGCTGTCATCGTGATGAACGTGAGGCGCAGACTAAAATCCCCTATGTAACACAGGTAACCATAGAAAGGTACCAGCACATAAACCGGAATCGTTGAGAAATCGAAAATGAAAAACATTCCCACGTAACCAGTAGAACTTAAGAAAGAAAGAGATCTCTTTTGTTCAGATATGTAAGCCGGTACGTCGATAGCACGCAAGTAGCCATTAAAGATACCTACAGCAGATACGACAAGTGCTAATATAGATATGACGAACGCGTAGTGAAGATACTTTGAAGTATAACTTTCGTCGTTACCAGAAGTCGATCTCTTCCGCCTCACGATAAACATGAGGAGGCTTTAAGGTCATCGTTGTCAATAGACCAACCCCCGTTATTTATCTCAAAACGACCCCTCGTCTTACCCCCAAGCTGGCTGTCCGCTAACGCTGCCTGTTGCCATACCCATAAAAGATGACTCGCCGTTTCTCTGTCAGTGCCGTTCGGCAAACGAAGGCCATCAACTGCTTTGTTGCATAAATC
>DSEZ01000101.1 GCA_011055275.1 Thermoprotei archaeon
GCAACCTGCGTAGGTGGTACGGCTTGCTCCTTGACCTCCTCTTTTTGCTGCTCCTCAACCTTCTCAACTGCTTGTTCAGCGACTTGCTCAGGCCGCGCTTCGACGCTCTCCTGCTCGGTAGCTTCGTGGGCTTCAACTCTAGCCCTTTCCTCGATGCGCTCACGGGTCTTAACGAATGGCTCTTTGGCATCTAGCGCTCTTGCTATCTCTTTGCCTGTTAGTTCCTCTACCTCCTTTCCGCTGGGAGCGCGGGCCACAAAATCGATGTCAACGCCAGCTTCCTCGAGCTCTCTCAGTATCATGTCGCCTCCGCGATCTCCATCGAGAAAGGCTATGAGGGTTCTCTCCTTGCCAAGCTCTATAACCTCTTTCGGGATGTTGCCGCCCGTAGCACCTCCCAAAGCCAAGGCATTCTTATACCCATGCTTGAGCAGATTAACGACGTCTGCCCTACCCTCCACAAGGATGACTTCCTCGGATTTCTTAACTTCAGGGCCAGCTGGGAGCCTTGACTGCCCGTACTCTTCGATCGAAGAACCCTTTATGGAATACATGAGCTCCATAAGGGCTTCCTCAACGCTACCTACGTTCTCCTGCTCTTTTTGTTTCTCAATTATTTCTTTCGTGCGCTTTAGTATCTCTTCCCGTTTCTGCTGACGCAAATCCTTAAACGATTTTAACTCTATGCGAGCATTATAGGGCCCTACCTTGTCGACGCTCTCTATTATAGCGATTATGAAGGCAGTTTCTTCCTTGCTGAGGTTAGATGGAACGGTTATCTCTCCTATTGTCTTCTTTCCCCTCACCTCAGAATTTATTTGAATCCTACCTATCTTACCCTTTTCTTGAAGCTCCCTTAGATCATATTCCTCCGTAAATAGGCCCTCTGTCTGGCCGAAAAGCGCGCCCACTATGTCAGCGCGATCAACTGGACCGTCAACTTCCAGCGAGAAGAGCGCTTCATACTTTGCGCTTGCTAAACTTGCTCCTCCCAAAACGTTTCACCGCTCACCTGACGCCAAAGGTATCCCCGGCGCCCTGTTCTTGTCCGGCGCGGCCCTTCTTTGTGGTCCACTTCAGGTCCATTTCCATGAACTCAAGGGCCACTTTCTTAAACCCGTCGAATAGCTCTTTCAATTCATCCTCCGTGAAGGTGTCGATTATGGCTGGATCGCTAAGCCATTGATTCCAGCCATTTACCGACTCCAATATCGCGAGATTGATAAGTCTCACGTCGGAGTAAAGGGATAACCTATCCCCATAATTCATCTTTTTAACCATATCCATTTTCTTAATCAATCTGTCTTCCCATGTGGACATTCCTAATCGCCGTAATGAATAAATTATATTATCTATATTTAACCTTACCGGGCTTAAGCGAGCGGAAATCCCATTCAGTAAAGCATACGATGAATAGCCCCTCTTATATGCTTTGTTGAACAACCCCTAAGTGACTTTTTTCCCTGGCCTTTTTGCCTCTCTTATTCTCACGTCTTTACCCTCGCGTAGCGGGCCATAAAGTCGTGGGCTTAGGCTTCCTGAGCAGCTCTACCACGAGCGTTCTCTTATTTCTAAGGGTTGAATGCTCATCGATCTTCCTCTTCACAGCGGGCAAGAAGCCCTCGACGGTCCGGCACATGCCATAATCGACCTTTTTCGCTAAATCTCCTGTACCGAAAGCGTGGCGCTTCCTGATCTCGTCAGTTCTTCTCTCAGACCCATGGAAACGATCCCTAATGATTTTTTCGCTTATGTTCACGGCGCTCTCCCTTGCTCCCGACCTCAGACCTAATACGGTTTGATGACGTCTTTAGCTCTTGATGCTTAGTGATTTATTTCTGGGGTCGTCCTCGTATGCTATGCAGGCCGTTATGCAGCAATCAGTTCTGGGTATCATGCGACCTACCCCCTCCCCTCCCCCCGCGTCGTTACGTGAGGACTTTGGGGGCCTCAAATAGCGTGGCCACCTTAACCTCCCTTAGGGTTGCGCAGCCGAGCCACACCTCTCGTTAAGTCACTGGACCGCGTTTGAATCGCGATCGCAGGTTAAACACAGGTTTCCAGCGATGAAATAATGACCATTAGCTTCCAAGCGTAGCGTTTATCGAGCACCACAAGCAGATGCATTCTTGCTCATTTCATCGTTCTCTTTAGCCGTTCAAGGGCGTTTTGCATTCTAAACAACATCTCATGTTAGAAGTGCAAAAACCTGGTCGACGTACGTGTAAAACTCAAAGGACTTCTTATCCCTTGGCCGATTCAACAGGATGTCGATCTCACCCACAACGTGAGCGGGACGGGGAGAAAGGACAACCACCTTATCGGAGAGTTCTATGACCTCCTCAACATTGTGGCTTACCATTATAACGGAGCGTATCGGAGATTGGGGGTTAATGAGATAAGAATATACCTCATTTCTCAAGTGGTCGGCAGTTAATGGATCAAGCGCGCTGAAGGGCTCGTCCATAAGCAAAATCTCGGGCTCGAGGACAAGCGCACGCGCTATGGCCACCCTTTGTTTCATCCCGCCGCTAAGCTCGCCCGGATAAGCGTTCTCAAAGCCGCTCAGCCCAACCGCCGTCAGGGCCTTCAGCGCTTTTTCTCTCTTCTCCTTCGCGGGCAGCTGATCATTAGAATAAAGCGCTATCTCAACGTTCTCGAGAGCGGTTTTCCACGGTAGCAAAGCGTAATTTTGGAACATCATTGATATGTTCTTAATCGGACGAGTTACCTCTTGATCGCGATAATAAACATGACCGCTGGTAGGGCGCACAAGACCCGCAATTATCCTCAGCAGCGTCGACTTGCCAGCCCCGGATGGACCTATGATTGAGACGAACTGCCCATCGTTAACCGAGAAGCTTATGTCCTTAAGGACGTCGAGCACGCGTTTTTCAAGCTGCACACTATAGGATATCGACTTAACCGTAAGAAGAACTGCGCTCGTTTCCTCTTGTGGCTGGCCTTCATCCTGTGTGGCCTCTTCATACATTGTAGCTGAACCTCTTGGTCGTGTAATTATAAGCCCACCGCCAAAAAGTCAAGTTTATGGCAACAATCAACAGCGACATGGAGATAATCGATAACCCGAGCAAGGGTAAGTTTCCTGAGTACGTAGCTATGTCAAGCAGTTTTCCTATGCCCTGGCCGACCTGGGTCAGTACCACCGATCCAGAGCTGGATGAAACGGCGAAATACTCAGCTACCATAAGGGTGTTCCAAGCACCTCCTATGAATGTTATAGAACCCGTGACTAGCGATGGCATTACGGCAGGTATATAAATATCTTTCCAGCGCCTAAGTCCCCTAATTCCGTAGAGGTCGGCGGCTTCTAGCATGGGCTTCGGTATGGTGCGGGCCGAACCTAGGACGTTGAAGAATATATACCAAAAACTTCCGAGAAAGATTACTATAGCAGCGACAAGCTCTCCCCTGAAAGGCAGCGTCAACAACGCAACTACCATTGCCGGAAGGAGTACCGGACCAGGTATCGAAGATATGATCTGAGTCGCTGTTGACACTGGCTCGTAAAGCTTCTCCGAAAGGGCGGCTTTTATTGCCAGAGGTACGCCTATCACAAGGGATATCGCGTAAACGCCCCATACGCGAATAAAGGAGTAAGCTAATGCCACGATGACCTCCCTCTCGAGATGGGCTAAGTAAAGCCAGAACGAGAGTTGAAAAATCGGATGGAGCGCCACTATGCCCAAGAATATTGTATGAATAATCAGGGCCAGTACGAAAAGAGAAAATACAATGACAACCAGCTTGCCGACAAAAGTGGACCTAGTTCCAAGGCGCCTGTTAATGGACCTAGCCGCCCTTGAAAAAGGCTTGAATATTAGTCCGATTCCTTGAAGGTTATAAAAGATCTTTGCCTTTGTTTTTTCGCCTATCCATCTATAGCTTCTGTACACCACGTCCGGGCGCTCCGCTCTGGCCTCTTCGGCAGTCTTGAATTTCTCCGACCACAATGCCCATGGCCGTAGGAAAAGCGCGCGCGTGATCACAAGCACAACTAGCAAAAGCGCAATTGCTTCTGAATATGCGACGTAATTTCCCTGCGCTGCGTACGTTGCTATGGCAACGCCGATTCCATGGCTGACCGAGTAACTAGAATTGCCAAGTGTTATTATCTCACTCGAGACTAGGAAGAAAAGACCCACATCCCATGACACCAGGGCGTTGTAAGCGAGCTTTGGCCAAGAGGCAGGGATGTACAGGTGGCGGAGCTTTCCTAACGCTGACATACCTATGTCGTTGGTCATCTCTACGAATTCTTTCGGTATCGCCTTCACGGCCTCGTACACGGCAAAAGCCATGTTCCATGCCATGCTTGTGAATATCAGGAACACGACCGCAAGTTCGATTCCTGGCTTTCCTGGCAAAACTGCAATTATGGCAAAAATCATGACGGGAAAAAAGCCGAGTATAGGCACCGATTGCAGTACGTCAAGAGTCGGAAGGACTATCTTTTCGGCAGTTTTGTTTGTGGCTGCTGTCACGCCGACCGCCCAGCTGAATATAACGGAGAGCAGAAGGGCGGCTAACATACGCCACCATGAATAACCTATGTCAACGAGTATAGGTATAACGTAGGCCAGGGGGCTAGTCATTACTTTAAGCTACGCTTGCCCTTTAGGTTTTTTCAATGGGGTTGTCAGATTAGATTGGGCTACGTTAATGTACCGAGTTGATAGTTGAGCCGCGTCGCCGAATCCCTGAGGATTGCCTTCGTCTCGAGGGGAAAGTGTGTCAGCGAAAAATCGAGAATCTTCTTCCTGGCATTCCGCCTGGGTCCGTCACTGAGCTTGCCTAAATATGCGTACAGCGATGAACGGGGCAAGCCCAGTTGACTTGACAGCGCAACACCACCGATGCGATCAACTAAGAAGGATAGGAGCATCTTTGAGGCAGCCGGGGATATTAGGTCAACTAGCTCAAAAGACCCCCACCCCTCCATTTCCGGTGGAATAGCTTGTTTGTTTTTATTTTCGTGCGAACGTATTTTCTTTCTTACCATTTCCAGCTTTCCAGTAGAAGAACACGGGTGGGGGATATGTGTTTCTACCCGCAGACCAACGCTCTAATTGATGACATAAGCACATTGCTTTTTCGTCGTTATTAATGTAGATAAGCAGATTACCTCTCGGAGCTTCCCATGTTAGGACTTAATTGGTTCATTGCCAAATAGATATCTGTTTTTATCTTAAGTCCATGTGAGGCGTCAATCAAGGTCGTACTTTGTGAGGAAAATTCAATTAAAAAAGAGGGAAGAACGCCTACCCCTTACAGTTAATATGCATGTGCTTCATAGGAATATAAATTATGTCGCGCAAACCCGCTCTATCGGTGAAATGTGCGGTTTACGTTCTTTTAAGCCCCTTAATTCGCTAAGCAAGCCTATACTCTCTATGAACGCGGTTACCGCGACATACGAGCTTGCCGCTCTCTTTCATTCTACTTAGATAAGTAGATACAACAGGCAGTGGCACATCTCTGTTGAGTTGTTCACGCAATATGTCTCTTGCCCTTTTGCTGTCGAACCACTCCGTGCCGAAATATTGTACTGCGCTGTACAGCATATCCATTAGAGTACCCCTTTCTTCTTGCGAAGCGTATTCCGCGTATTGGTCCTGCCCCTCACCAATTATTGCCATTATCTTGTTGAGTTTTTCCGCGTCAAACTTACCACTCATAATTATGGTCAGTTTCGACCCGTTGCCATCCTTGACCTCAACCTTGACCTGGGGCTTCACGGTCAATACTTGACCCGTTAACAGTGCATATACGTTTTTTGTTGAAAATGATAATGTGTTAATCAGTTAACCCGCTCAAAGATCAGCCGTTAAACGTCTACTCGCGCTTGTGGATTTCCAAGCGCTCCAGTGGAAATACAGGGGTACTTTTGCCAGAGGGAGCGCGCAAACAGTTTAAAACTGTTGAAGCGGGCTTAGGCACGCTCTTGTAGAAATTCGGTAAACAGTACAACTGAAAGAGTTGACCTGGCATCGCGTACGTCGGTTAACCGGTTAAAGTTTCAGCAATAGCAATTTGAGTTTTAACCGTATCAGATATAGCGCGAACTGACAAACAAGCAACGCTTATATCCGTCCGTATCGCTAAAAAATAGCGAGGTAGAGAAGCCAGGTTATCTCGCAGGGCTCATAACCCTGAGATCCGAGGTTCAAATCCTCGCCTCGCTACCAATTACTAGTTCTCATCCAAAACTATGCTCCTTAATTAAGTGCCCATTAATTTAGACACCGCTATGTGCGGAGGCTATTCGATTTTTACGTTAAGTCGGCCCTAAAGGCGCAGTACAGCGGCGCCGCCATATAAGGCATGAGAGACCCTACGGTGAAAGTCTTTGAACGGGTATTATCTGAAAAGTACTGAATGATTTTCTTTTGAGATCGGCTTACCGGGTTGAGCAGCGGCAATGAGCAAATAGACCAAGTAGCGAGCTAAGGACCGGCTTTTATGTGCGCCCGGTTAGATTAATATGATATCTAAACCCTAGGTGAAAGACGAAGCGATTTTTGATCTGCGCGCTTCATCCAGTTCATTTATGATCATACTATTTTATGAGAGAACGGATTTGATCTCTTGAGGAGTCCGAATTGGCCTGCGGCCTGCGGGTTTCATAAGGTGCTTAAATGCAGATGCCGATGGTTGATATATCCTATTAACTATAATATCCCGCTTAAGGTAAAACCGTGCCCTGCCCATGGCCTGAACCTTGCATGTGTCACATATGTAACGCCCCGCGTTGACTTGCCTCATTTTTCTATGGCAAAAAGGGCAAGAGGGAACTTCATCATACAGGATTTTTGGTGCGATCAACACGAGCCCTTGTCCGTTGATGACCTTGCGTTGGGTCTCTGGCCGCACGCCGCCCCATACGCGCACAAGGTCACCTTTCATGAGTCTTCTAGCCACACGGTTCAAATTTCCCGTCTGCCTATAGAAAACTGCCTGCCCAGAATTCCCATCTCTATCAATTATGTCTATTACGACGTGCCCCCCAGGTGTTATGGTCGGATTTGAGACTACGCGCGCCTCTATGGACACGGTCGTGTACGGATATGCCAATCCAAAACCATTAACCCCGACTACATGCTCATCCGTTCCTTGGTTGGTCTTGAAGACCATCCAAAGCGAACAGCTGTTCCCTAGCATCATCATTGCTGCTTTTAGTACCCTCGGATCTTCTCCCCTTATGCCGAATAAGACTGGGTCTGGGCCATGCGGATATATTAACGGCTTTCCCACTTCCCTGTCGAAGTTCGCGAATGTGACTGGAGCAGTTAGCGAATCCATCCAAAGTACGTCGTCACGAAATTCCGGACGTTCATAGTTCTGGTCGTCACGATAAGCTATCAATTCGTAAGTTGCATCAGACCATGGGTGATTGATAGCCGCTATGCAGCCTATTAACCCCCGCATCTTGCCCGGTTTCTTTAGAAAGTACTTAGAGGTAGGGCCTATTTTTTCCAGGGTGCGCTCTAGCTCCCTCTTCGTAATTACATCTCTAATCGCTTTAATTGCGAACCTTTCCTGCCTTTCACCTCCCCAACTTATAAGAAGAGAGGGGTTTGTTTTTCCCTCATCACGCGCGGTAGCCATTACAAACGAAGCGACCTCTTCTACTTCCTTGTCAGTCAGAGAAGAAAGCCCTATTGCCAGAGCCCCATTTCCACGGGTTTTCCAAGGTATTTCGGGATTAAGCCTTATCAAATACGGAAAGTCCACCAGCCTATCCTTAAACCGATAAGAGAGCTTAGCGGCGATCCAAGTCGTGCATCCTCCATAATAGGAGTCCGTGTCGTCTATTCCAATCCAGACAGGCAATTCACACATATAAGTGAGCCATCTTTTTGTCTTACGCTATCCTTAGAACATACAAGCCTGCCGCATATCTTACACGTGCCTATGCTAAGGTTGGAGTGACAGACCTCGCACATGGTTTCTTTGCAGACCGAGCATAAGCCCGCATCAACGTCGTAGTCGTCCTCGCAGACCATTCTGCCACATACTTTACATTTATAGACGGCTGGTTTTTCTCCGCATATGGCGCATACCTCTAAAAAAACTTTATTTTTCTTCAGTTACGATCATCGTAAGTGTAGACCTTACCTTATCTATCTTTCTTATCTTGTTTGTTACCGTGTCTTTTAGCGCGTCGAGGGTAGGTGCCTCTATCTTAACGATGAGATCGTAGACGCCGTATACTTCGTGAGCCTCTTTGACCTCTGGTATTTTCCTCAGCTGCTCTAGGGTTTCTTCTTCGCCACCGATTTCGGTATTTATTACCACGTATGCGGAAGCCAACTCAATATATTATGCGCGCAAGGCTATATATTTATCCCCTTAAGGAAAGAAAGCACCCTCAAAGCATCTGAAAGGGTTTATTAACAACAGCAAAGCTCTAAGTGAAGGATGCCGAAAATTTGGGTATATAGGAAAGGGGATGATAATCCCCACGCATGTACCGCGCTGCGCTTGGCCAAGGCAGGAGACGTTGAATTAGTCAGAAGCGTTAATGCAATTCCTAGAGGTTCGCTTTTGCTTGACCCGTTCTCTCAATACGCACTATCTCCTGCGGATGCTACATTTGTTGGATGGCATGGACTTGTCTTGATAGATTGTTCTTGGGAGCACGCCGAGCTCGTGTTTAAGCATGTGAAAAACAGGGTAAGAAGGGCTTTGCCTTTTCTCATAGCCGGCAATCCAGTCAAGCAAGACCAACCGGTTAACCTCTCTACTGCCGAAGCCCTTGCGGCCGCGCTTTACATACTTGGATGGAAAGATAAAGCGCTTGAAATTCTTAACCGCTTCAAATGGGGCGCGCATTTTTTTACCCTTAATCAGGACCTTCTCGACAAGTATGCGAGCTGTCTCACATCTAGGGAAGTAGTTGAGGTACAACTTAGTGAATTAGAAAGGAGGCGTGATGCCCGTAACCCGCCTTCTGTTCTAGATGGCATTTAACTAAGCGGGCTACCTTCACCTCCCCGTGGCTCTCATTGGTGATGCTTGCCCTTGCACGCCAGAGGCTGGCCATTTCACC
>DSEZ01000102.1 GCA_011055275.1 Thermoprotei archaeon
CGCTCGTATGCGCTCGTCGCAACTATCCTCTCAGCCTCTCTGCAGGCTGAAAACGCCCACGTGATCACGTTTTGATGGTCGTAAACAGGATTTACAAAGCCCCTGAGCCTCACGTTTCCGATGTCCTGCCATTGAAGTCCAGGAGCCACCACGTAAACCGTCGCGACCGTCGATAGCGCGTCAGCTATCCTGAACGAGAACTCAGATAACGGTGAATCAACTGGTGGATATTGAGCCGTAAGCACAAAGACGTCACGTAAAGAGCGAGGATACAAACATTATCCCTTTCTTACTCAAAAAGTACTTTGTCCGCCCATCCGCTATGGATTCAAGATAGCCCTGCGCCACCGCCCGTTCGATCACCTGCCTTATGGTGCGGACATCCACTGAAAGAATACCCGCCAGCTCCTCCACCGACCTTGCCTTTGCTGACGTGATAAATCCTGCATTGTGCATCCTAATCAAGACGTTGTCCTCGTTGGGGACCTTCTGAGACAACCCATATTTAGTTCGCAACGGTTTATAAGTGTGCGTAAGTCGTCAGGCTAGGCCCTTTCAAAAGGCGGCCTTCTTCACGAAGGTTCCCTCGCTTAATTCGGTGAGGGCATCATGCTCCACAATACCCCTTGGCAAGTAGGTAACTATCTCAATACCCCGATGGGGACGCAAGGGAATCCCATAGGTTAAGCGCCCAGATTGTCCGACCCAAATTCGTCAAGAGGACCAAAAGGAGGCCATCTCAGGGCTTCCAAATACCATGTGCAGGAGGACTCCAGCCCCGTCCACAGCATCCCTTCAAAGCCATTAGGACGGACTTTGCGCTCATCTATGATACCGCAAGAAAGGGGCACAGCTTATCAAATTATCGCGCGCCCAGCTCAGGCAAGCTTTAATCCATCCATCGATAAAGAGGAGATTGGCATTAGAAAAAACGTATGATGAAGTGGTTAGCTACGTCAAAGCGCAGGGATTAATCGCGTTTAAGGGCATACCCCTTCTGGGCGAACAGCCAAACAACGTGATGCTCTGGGACGAGGGCGATAAGAACTGGAAGGAGTTCGTTGACGCCGCAAAGGCGGAAGGAGCAAAGACCCTGGTGATTAGCAAAGAATACGGGCAAGGGAAGCACGCAAACGACGTGGGATCCATAACCCTTGCATGGGCAAAGGACGGGATAGTGTACCTTTACGAACAAAGCGAGGACTGGTTCGAGGAACAACGATCAGGAAAACTGCCCAACGCCTTCCTTAGCCCTCCAACTGCTTTTTTTGTACTCGTTCAAAACTTGGTTATAGACGCCAACGGTGCTGGCCGCTATGGTATCCCATGAGTATTTCTGAAGAACGTCAAGCTTGGCCTGCTCCGCCATCGCCCTTGCCCTGACCTGATCTGATAGCACGTAAGAGATACCCCACGCAATGGAAGATGGATCTCCCGGATAGACCTTAACCCCGTTGCGCCCATGAGACACTATCTCGCCCAGCCCGCCCACGTCAGACACGACCACGGGCACGCCTGAAGCCATTCCTTCCAGCGCAACTATGCCAAACGGCTCGTAAAGGCTTGGCACTACCAACACATCAGCAACCGAGTACAGCGCCTTCTTCACGCCTTCCTCGACAAAGCCCGTCAGGTACACTTTTTCAGATATGCCAAGCTGACTTGCAAGCCTATAGAGGTCCTCCTTCAGATAACCCTCTCCAACCATGACAAGCTTCGCGTTGAAGCTGTTAAGGACGTACCTAAATGCCGTCATAAGCTCAAGAACACCCTTTTCGTGAACGAGCCTACCCACGAAGAGAACAACCTTTTCGTCGTCAGAAGCAAACCTCCTTCTGAACTGAGAGTCAGCTTTGGCCCCGAACTCCGATGGCCACACTCCATTAGGTATCACGTGAATCTTATCGGGAAAGGCGCCGAGCTCGCGGGCCTGATCTGCCATTGCATGGCTGCAAACTATGACCTTCCACGACTCTGAGGCAAGCCACCTTTCTTCCTGATCTATGTGCGCGCTCAACTGCGAAAATATCCCGCCCCTTCTTCCTTTTTCGGTGGCATGTATGGTGGCCATGAGGGGAAGCCTTGCCAAATGCTTCAACCCTATGGCCGACTCCGCCACCACCCAGTCGTGAGCATGTATCAGGTCAAAATCTTCATCCTTCAAAAGCGGGATGGACCGCTGCTCCATGGAGTAATTCATAAAAGATATCCACGTGCTGAAATTTGGCGCCGGTCTCTCGTATGCAGGGACGCGGTGCACCCGTATGATTCCCGGTGAAATCTTCACCTCCTCTTCAGCTGGTGCATCAGGAAACTCTGGAGTGACCACATCGACCTCATTTCCCCTCATGGCTAAAGCCCTAGATATATCCCTAACGTGAGATGAAATGCCGCCGACCACACGGGGAGGGTATTCCCACGTAAGCATTAAAACGCGTCCCATTTTGGTTGTGATAGGCAAGCGCCTTTAACCCTTGCGAAGAGAGGGGGACGCGTCCTGATAAAAACCCTCATCGGGCAAGGCCTTGGGTCAGCCCTTGGGCAAAACGTAGTCGTCCCTTCCTCCTATAATGACCCTCTTTACCCTTCCCTGCTCTCCCTCAACGAGCTCAAATCTCCCCCTGTACTTCACTGCTTCATCAATGCCCGCGAGCCCCACGAAGTCCTCGTCATAAACGATTATCTCTTGAACTTCTCCCTTAACGCGATACCTGGCAGGGAAAGCATGCCCGAGCTGATCGTCGCTTATCTTTGCCTCTCCTTGAACGCCGTCTTCAACCCTGAGAAGGCGACTATAAGAATCTCTATAATCCTGTTGCCTCGGTAGCACGACCCGAACTCTCACCAACTGTCCTTCGACCTCCGCCACGTCCCATTTCCTTTCCGTTAAAAGGGAGTAAATCTCATCGGACATCCATTGGCGCTTCCTTATGGCCCTCTTCTTGGCCTCTTTCGTTGAAAGGCCAGCCTCCTTCATAAAAGATATCACCTCAGATCCTTGCTTGAGCCCATATATCATCAGCTTCAGCGGCTCGTACGAAAGCCCGAGTAGTAC
>DSEZ01000103.1 GCA_011055275.1 Thermoprotei archaeon
GAGGCGGTTATTATGTTGCCAACCGTTGCCTTGGGATATCTCCTTATCCTTCCCCTATATCCTTCTACGGATATCATACTGATGATCTTCGCCCCGCTGTTGTCGGCGCAAACCAGCTGGGTCCCAGCGACTATACCGCGCGAAAGGTGCGGCCTTCTAACCTCTACCGCTTCTTTACCTCCTCTCTTAACCATGAGCTCTCACCCCTAACACGACGAACGACACCGTTTTCGATATGGGCCTGCACTCGGCCACCAAAACCTCGTCTCCCTCCTTTATCTGAATGCAAGGCGGGACATGGGCGTGTATGCGGGTTCTTTCACGCTCGTATCTCTCGTACTTTGGAACCCACTTTGCAACCTCACGAACAACGGTAGCTGTCCTGTTCATCCTATTCGATTCTACCCGGCACTCGAAAACGGTTCCTCTCACGGTCAAATCTCCGTGAAATGGGCAATTCTTGTCGGTGCAGGCCTTTTCAGGGGCCTTAATACCATATAACTCTTGAGCTGGCAACGATCTCACCTCGCTCTCCTAATAGCCTTTTTAGCCTTTCTTCAAGGCTTCTCTCGTAAAACACCCTTGAGATACTCCTTCCCTCTACCTTAAGTCCAGCCAAGGATCTCTTCGGATACGTCTTTCCTTTAACCACCAATGTGTTCTTGGTCTCAAGCTCGCACTCTCCCCCTACCTTTTTACCGTTAAACTCAAACTCGACGTGCTTCCCTTCAAAAACCAGGTCAACCGCTTTCACTTCTGCTCACCAAGTAAAGTCAGTATTCTCGCTATGTTCTTCCTCACAACCCTCATCGTTCCGGGCTTGTCAAGAGTACCCTTAGCGGCTTTTTCTGAGCTCAGCTTCAGAAGCTGCAACCTCTGATCTTCCAAAAGCTTGAGAAGCTCCTCCCTCTTCATCTTCCTTAAGTCCGAGGCCTTAAGCGACAACTTGCTCACTCTCCCTTTGCTGCTTTACGAGCACAGCGTCTACAGGGACTCCCGGCTTGGTGATCCTCACCTTAACGCCTACCAATCCCTCTTTAAGAAGTGCAGAGGCCTTACCGAGCTCGGTCTGCTTTCCCAAGACCATGCCGCTCTTGTATATCACGCCAGTCGTAAAGCGAGCCATCCTCGACTTAGCTATGGAAAGCCTGCCCCTTATGATGATCTCAGCCCCTCTTGCCCCGCTTTGCATTATATTATTTAACGTGGTGTTCGCTATCTTTCTGAAGTACATCCCCCTTTCCAGTTGCTCGGCTATACCAAAGGCCAACGCCTGCGGCTCCAAGTTTGGCTGGTCCAATCCGTAAACCAAGACGTGAGGGTTCTCAATTTTGTACTTCTTCTCAAGCTCTCCCGTCAGGGCTTGTATGCTGTTACCTCTTTGCCCGATGACAAGGCCCGGCCTCTGTGCGTACAAGATTATCCTTGTTCCAAGCGGAGCCTGAGCTATCTCAACCCTAGCTAAGCCGGCCGAGCGCAAATTCTTGAAGAGCTGATCCTTTATCATGGCGTACCTAAAACCCTTATCGACGAAGTACTTCTTTACGAGCACTTCAATCCACCTCCCTAAGGCCCAGCTCCATGTGGACCAGCTGCCTCACCTTGAGGTCGTGCTGGCCCCGCGCACGAGCAAAGAACCTCCTAACTTTCAATCCCAACAAAACGGCAGCGTGACTCACCACGAGCTTGTCTTCGTCAAGCCCCTTGGAGTCCGCTGCTGCCAAAGCGTTATCAAGAAGCCTCTGAACCTGCTTCGCAACGTTCACCGGATATCCCCCCTCAGCGCCCTTATTGCCCTTGAGCTCTGAGTGATGAGGAACGTGCTTCCGGTGGCTCGTGTAGTGAATGGGTTGCTTCATCTGTATAACGCCCTCGATTATCGCTTGAGCTTCCTTTACCCTCTTCCCACGTATGGCATCCATGAGCTCACAGCTCTTCTTGAAGGAGGCACGAGCGTTTCTCACGCTCACTAATACCTCCTTCGACGGATCTTCAAGCTGAACGGTATAATCGAATCTGGGCGATTTTATCTCCAATAATTTGATAGAGACTTTAATAAGCTTTGGGGGCTATCAAACCAAGCCAGGCCCTGAAATGCCGCATTTGCTTAGCCAAACTGTTTACATCTCCTTGAAATTAACAAGGTAAAGAACAGTAGAAAACTCGCCCAGTTGCCGTCAGGACGACCACATGGCGCAAGCCCGCACCGAATATGCGATTTAGTTCAAAGTCATTAAGTGCAAAAATTATCTCAGGTTTATGACAAGCGAATCCGCAGCCAAGGACCAAACTTTTTCGGGCTTTCCTGCTCCCGCTATGTTACCAGATTCCCTTATCAGCCCGCAGGCCCTAAGTTTCTGCAAGTGATAATAAAAGGTACTTTTCTCCATGTCTTCATAACCTTCGCGCTTCAGGTACTCGAAGAGAGAGGCGCTCGACTTCGGGCCATCCTTAAGCGCCTTCATTATCGATACCCTGGCCTTTGCCGAAAGCACGCCCACAAGTCCTTCCAACGATGAATAATCAAATCTCAGCTCAGTCATGCCATAAACGGGCACCAACTAATACGGATTGCTTGCCGTTCCGAGGTGGTCACTGCAGCTCACTAACAGGCGTCTCAAGCATACCTCACTCCCCCGCTTTTCATCACCATAAATACCCTATCTGCAATTGGCGCGAGGGACATGGCCACTTTCTCATCGCCTCCGAGGACGACCACGCATCCGCCAAACCCTCCTCCGCTTATCTTTGCGCCCGCAGCGCCCAAAGCCCTTGCCCGCCGCACCAAGTTAAGCGACCTTTCGGTGACCACTCCTAATTCCTCCAGCAGTTCCTCGTTTCTGTTCATCAACGAACAGAGTTGGGTCAGGTCATGCTCCCGAATGGCTTTAGAAGAGCTCTCAACCAACGAGCCTATCTCCTCTAATATTTCGTCAAACCTAGAGCCAAGCTCATCCTTTCTCTTCCTAACGAAGGCCACCGATTCCCCCGTGTTTTTTTCCTTGCTAACGCAAGCAATTATGGCCTCTACTTCGAAGTCCTCGCCCATCTTCTCAAACTTCTCGGGCGGCACTACCTTTATCAGCCCTCCTAGGCTAACCGCCAGCGTGTCCATGGGACTGGCCTTTCCCTGAACTTGGACTTCGATCTCTCTTCCCAGCTTTGCGAGCTGTTCAGGCTGAAACTTCACGCCGTAGTACAGCGAGTAAGCGGCTAAGACGGCGACGGAAACTGACGCGCTGCTTCCCAATCCGGAGCCATAGGGCAAATCGCTATTTATGGTCACGTTTGCGGCTCTTCTGGTGCCCTGCATCTCCCAAACTTTTTTGATCGCGGCCTTAACGTAGGGTAGCTCATCTCCTCCTTCGCCATCCATGCCAATCTTGGTTTCGACGCGTCCTCCCGGATACGCAGATTCGATTTTCACCGCTCCTTCCCCATCGCCGGCCGCAGCTCTCGTGTACAGATTAATGGCCATAACGAGAGCAGGATACCCATACACGACCGCATGCTCACCGAGGAGGGTAATCTTGCCCGGAACTGTTACGTAACCCATGCCATTTAGATTATGCTGTGAGATAAGACTAGCCCTCAGCCAAAAAACGAGGTCAAGGACGTCTGACCAGAGCTCCTCTCAGGCTTCTTTCTTATCCTGGCCAGATTTTCCATCACCCTCTCCCTGGAAAAGTCGTGCTGGTCGCATAAGAAAGAGACAACCTTTTCCACGCTGATCTCTCCCCACTTCGGCCTCTCGACGGGGTTTACCTTCGGATTTAAGAAAAGCTCTCTGAGCGACAGCGGTGAGGGATCAAGGCCCTTTGCCTTAATTACCTCTTCTAGGGAGCCATACTGCTTTATAAGGGATAGGGCTTTTTTAGGTCCAATTCCCTCGTAACCATCGTTGTAGTCCGTGCCTATCATCAGACCTATATCAACGAGCTGTTCCCTTGTTATTCCCAGCGACTTTAGGGTTTCTCCGAGGTCAATCAGCTCCATATCCACCGGTATGTAGCGATTTTCGTTTGGGACTTTCCTCCTTCCGGAAACGGTCATGTTGCGAACGAGCCTTTCAGCTCCAAAGAGTAAGGAGTCGTAGTCTTGGCTGCCAACAGCCCAAGCCTCTCCCGCCCTTACCATTGCTGCTGCCTGAGCCTCACCTTCTGCCGCGGCCTGTATCCAGGGCACCCCCATGGCCTCTAGGAGCGCCTTTGCCTCGTCAACCATTTGAGGGGTCAAGAGGGCAGCCCTTTCACCATACTTTCTCGCCTCTTCCTCGTTTCCCGTTTCCACGGCTTCCCTGTAAAGCCTCTCGGCCGCCAGCCTTACCTCCATGCGCTGCTCGATGGTCTTCCTCTTTTCCTTTATGGCGGGCCCATCGAACACGTAAACGGGCCAAACCCCCTTTTCCAGGAAGTTCACCGTGCGATAAAAAAGGCCGCTGAGGTGGCTTGTCACCCTCTGCCTGCTATCCATCAAGGGCCTGCCATCATTTCCCCTTATGGTGCTCAGGAACTGGTAAAGGGCGTTGTAGCCATCGATGGCTACAACC
>DSEZ01000104.1 GCA_011055275.1 Thermoprotei archaeon
GGCGGCGCTTCTCACGGCCTCATCTGAATCTGGAGACGTCAGCTTAATTATCGCATCAAGGGCCTTTTGTCCCCGTATCCTTGAAAGTCCGTCGATCGCCCCAACCGTTATGGAGTAGTTATGACCTCCGTAGCTTAGCGCCTTTATTAGCTCATCCTCATAAGGCTGACCGCCAGCCGTGCCCAGGGCCGCGGCGGCGCTTCCTCTGGTGTAGTATCCCTCGTTTTCGCTTAAAAGAATCGAAGAAAGGGCCTTAGCGGCCTCTTCATTAGGCCCGTGCTTTCCCAGAGCCTCCGTGATGGCAGTTCTCACCCTTGGATGTGGTTCTCTCATCAAAGCGTTGAGCAGGGCGCGGACAGCGCGCTCCGATCCTATTTCGCCTAAGGCCTTAGCGGCCTCTACCCTGCATCCCCAAAAGGCATCCCTTTGCATAACGCCAGAGAGCGCTTCGACGGCCCTATCGCTGCCATCTGACTTCAGCGCCTCGATAGCTTCAAGTCTTGCCGTTACCATCTTGTAGGATGCTTGAGATATGGCTTCCTCAAGTTTTTTCTTCGCCTTCCTCTCAAAGAAGAGCTTTCCGGTAGGATCTATGCACACGAACTTCGGAGGCGTTTCGAGCTTAATGTAGATGCTTGTGGATGGCCTATCAAGTGCAACCGGCATTATCCTGCCGCCGTCATCGGTAGCTATCAGTATGTCGGCGTTTAAATTGTAAGCTGGATAAGAGTCATTGGGTTGCACTTGATCTATCAAGATCTTTAAGAGATTGAGGGAACTATCGTAATCCCAAGAGTAGGAGACCTGTGGATGGCCTGACGAATATACGAATTGATAGAAGAACCATTGAAGCCGTTTTTTAGACACCTGTTCAGCTATCCTCTGGAGATCTGTTGTTGACGCTGGTTTAAAGGAGCGCTCCGCTAGGAATTCCTGTAGGGTCTTCTTGAATGCGTCTTCTCCGATTAGATTAGCTAGGTGCCACAGCACGAGGCAGCCCTTCTCATATGAGTGGCGGTCGAAGAGTTCCCACGGATCATCGTAAACGTTGAAGACTATGGGTCTCGCGTACCTTTCTCTGTACTCTGAGAGGTAGGCTGACATGCATCTGTGAAGTGAGTACTGGAACTCTTCCTCTCCCTGGGCGTGTCTCTCGTAAAGCGCTTCCATGAGTGTGGCAAATGACTCATTTAGCCATATCTCGGACCAGCTTTCGGCCGTCTCCAGATCCCCGAACCACTGGTGAGCGAGTTCGTGGGCAATGAGCGGATCGGAGGTGAAGTCCTCACGACCAGGACAAGGGAATTTAGAGCCCGGACAATGAGCGTGCTCATCATGCAACGTGGAAGCGGTGAGGAGCGTAGTGGTCGTGTTTTCCATCCCACCTCCAAAGCCCCACACGGCAACCTGCTTGTAGTTAGGCCACGGATACTTCACGCCGGTGTACTCTTCGAAGAACTTAATGGCGTCGCAGGTTCTGTAAAACGTCATCCTAGCCTTATTTGCCCATCCCTTAGGAACGTAGTATTCGAGGGGTAATCCATCGCATTGTTCTCTTATGACATCGAAATCTCCTGCCGCTAAATCTATTAGGTATGGAGAGTGAGGCTTATCGAGAGACCACGTCCACTCCTTCTCCTCGCCTTTGTCCGTCTCCTTTACCAGAACACCATTTGACACGGCGATCATGGAAGAGGGAACGATCGCCGACAGCTGAGTCGGAAACTTTATCTGCGGGGAGTCCGGAAGGGGAATCCAGTACCTGTTGTCCTCGCTTTCACCCTGCGTCCATACGTAGGTCTTGCCCTCATGCTCTACAAATGTGAGCCCCTTGCGCGGTGACGTTGAATAGGTGATTTTAAGGATGTGGTGGCCCAAGGGTGAGTTAACGGTGATCTTCTTTCCGTCGTAAGCGAAGTCGGCTTGCCGATCGTCTAGTTCCACGGACTTGACCTCCATTTCAACGGCATCAAGTTCGATGGGACCCCACGAAGAGAGGTCATATTCGGCTAACCCGTCAATCCGTTTAGATTGAGTGTTAAGGCGTATGGTAACGGCCAGCTTGTAAACTGAGAAGTTGAACGTGCGCGTAAACTTCGGCTGATAATCAGGGTATACGAAATCTCTCCCAGTTAGGTAGGAAAAATCCATGCAATCCGTTTACGGGTAAAAATAAGGTTTCTCTTGCGAGGATTGAGAGGTGAAAGTGGGCTTGCCTGAGGGTCGCGCCAGAAAGCCCTTGCTTTTGGCCGCTTATTAACCGGGGAGAGGCGGACCGGAAATCAATGCGCTTAAATATGACGCCGTTATACTTAACATATGAGGAATATCTCTCTGTCAAAAGCAATAGCCGGCATGATTATAGTTTTTGTGCTGGGCTTCGCCGCCGGATGGTTCGCGTGGTACGCCTTCGTTCCCACTGCACGCGCCTCTCCTGATCCTGGATCAGCAGGTAGCCCTTACGGAACGGCCACGGGCTCTGGATCAACAACGAGCAATAACTCAGGTTCGTCTTCTGGGCACTCTTCTTCGTCTGGCGGATGGTAGCCATAAATGCCGGCCTTTTTTTGACGGGCTTAAGCCGGGGGAGGGACTTCCGCTTTTCGTGTCGGACCCTCTTGAAACGGCTTTCGGCATACCACTGCAGGCCGTCGCCTAAACCGTTCGGCCACCCCGGCATGATCCTTAGTTGCTAGCTTTTTTAGGCTTTTCTGCCTTGAGGAGCTCCAATGCTTTTCAGCAGTTGCGTTGTCGCTTGACGCACGTTGGCGGATCCAGTTATGTAAGCGCCCACCGCTATGATCTTGGCGCCGGCTTTAGCCATTTCCGCCGCGGACGAATCGTTCAGGCTGCCTGCGACCGCCACAGGCACGCTTATCGCTGATATGGCAGATTCTATATCTTTCTGCCTCCCAGCCAATGAGTCTGGTGCAAACGGGATATCATCTGAACCCATGTGGAAGCAAACATAATCTGCTCCAAGCTGCACGGCTGTCTTAGCCCTGTCGAGCTCTTCGCTTCTTCTTACCCACAAGAGGTCTATCATTACCTTGGCTCCATTCTTTTTCGCCCCCTCAATGGCCTCGCTCACGTTCCTTCTACTCGAAAGTGCACTTACCGTAATGACATCGGCACCATTGGCGCTTGTCATCTCGGCAAGTACATACCCCTGCTCAAGGAGTTTCAGGTCTGCCACTACTACCTTGTCCGGGAATGATGTCTTCAACCGCCTTACAACTCCAACTCCTTCACTCATTATCAGCGGGCTGCCGGCTTCGAGCCACTGCGCCCCAGCTTCAGACGCCTGGGATGCGATCTCGAGAGCCCTGTCCGCAGAGACGAGGTCAAGGGCCACCTGTAAAACCGGCCATCTATCGTTATACATAAATTATTGACGCGTCAATTTAAAAGGACTAGTGGGAATCGTGATCTAGTGACGCTTCGGTTAGGCGTGCCACTGCGTTCTAAATTTTTCCGTGAGCGGGTTCTCGCACAAACCGTTAGCCGCAAGGCGTTGTTAGGTTTTCGGAAGGAACGGTTGCTAAGTTTGAATCTCTGCAATCAATGGCACTTAAAGCATGTGATCAGGAACGATTCAGCTATAAAGATGTAAAAATATTGGGCTTGAGTTTATGATAGCCTTCTAACCCATTAACATCTACATGTAATAAAAATTATAACTTTGAAGCGCCTACCTAGCTTGTTTCGCTCTCTTTATTTTTTTTCCAGCACTATTTCAATGGCGGAGACGTTCTTCATCCTGCCACCTTCTGCTTCTAGTTGCTCTGTGCTGATGTTGATGCTCTTGACTTTCAGCGCGTCTTTCATGAATCTATTTCTCAGCATTTCTGCGACGTCTACGGCTCCGCTTATGGCCCTTCCCCTTGCCTTTAGCGTAACGGAGGGAGCTCCTCCGTTCAGCTGTACGAGGCATGCCATTACATAGCTCATGGGTGGTTTAGAACCCACGTATATGACGTTCTCTTCTCCTGGCGCTTTGGCTTTTTGAGCCTCAGCCTTTGTTCCCTCACTTTCTGTTGAAGATTTGTTAGCCATCTGAATTCACCGAGGCTATGGATCTCTCCGGCCTGCCTATTAAGCCTGTCTTTCACTCCTCTTTCTCTTCGCTCCCTTCTTTTACTACGACACCGGTAGCGTATCTTGGCGTGACCTTGGTTATCTTTATTCTGACGTTATCGCCCTGTTTTGTCCCAGGGACAAATATTACGAAGCGCTGTATCTTAGCTACTCCTTCTCCTCTCCTACTGGTGTCAGTTATCTGGACATCGTACTCTTTTCCCTCTTCGACTGGCTTCTGGA
>DSEZ01000105.1 GCA_011055275.1 Thermoprotei archaeon
ACCCGCCGCCAATACCTACCTGACCGAGTTTAAAAAGGCCGCGCTCAGCCCTCTTGGTTGGCCCCGATTAGCGTCCCCTTGACCGCGAAGTTGATCTCGCAAACCCTGCAGTATTTCCGCCCTCCAGATGTGGGATACCCACAGCTGGCGCACCGCGACCTGCTGAGCCCCTTTCCCTTCTCCTTTAGCTCGTCACCGAGCCTCACAAGGCTATCGCGCACTGCAGGGTGATCCCTTACCAGTGTGTCAAGAAAAGACCTCACCTCATCTCTAAGAGAGAGGCGAGCGTATGGGCATTCCTCTTCCTCGGCCGGTATTCCCATGAGGTAAGCGTAGAAGGCCGCCTCCCTCTCGGTTACCCTCCTCATTGGCTTTATCCTGGGGACATAGAAGGCCGTGAGCTCCTCCGCGTAGTTCTCAGAGCGCCTTAAGGCCTGCGAATCACCCCTTATAACATTCATCAGCACGGTTTCTGCCTCATCATCCAAGTTGTGGGCTATGGCCAAGTAGTCCGCCCCAAGCTCCCTTGCGTAGTCGTTTAACGCCCTTCTCCTGAGAACGCCGCATATGCTGCACGGCTCCTCCTTTCCCTTAAGTGCCACGACCGCTTCGTCGAGCGTGAAACCGTACTTCTGCTTAAAGCTCCTGAGCTCCCACCCTATTCCCCTCTCCTGAGCAATCCTTCTTATCAGGTCAAATCTCCTCCTCCTGTACTCTCCTCCCTCGATTCCCTCATCAACGGTAAGCGCTATGAGCTCTACATCGTATTCCCTTTCCACTCTCCAGAGCAAGTCCATCATAACGAGGCTGTCCTTTCCACCGGATATCCCCATGGCTATCCGTATGTGGCGCTTGTCCTTTCCGATCCCCTCACTCCTTATCTCCTTCCTGACCCTGTCTTCCAGCCCCTCCCTGAAGTGCTCCTCGCAGAGCGCTGTGCCCGACCTCTTGTCAACGTAAACCGCGGGCCTCCCGCACTTCTTGCATTCCATTTCAAAGTAAAGTCGAGGCCGAAAATATCAGGTTTGCGAGCAGCAGCGCTATGGCGAGGGCCTCGAGCGAAAGCGCGATGCCGTTTCCAAGGCTGGACGGCAACCCCCTTTCCTTGAGCGCAGCCACAACCTCTTTAAAGAACTGGTCGCCGTCAAGCAGAGGTATGGGCAGGGCGTTGAAAATCCCAACGTTGAGGTTTATGAACCATATCCAGAAGCCGTAAGTCTGAAGCTGGAGCCACGTGCCGGGAGAAAAGCCAAGGTAAGCGCGCGGAGTGAAGAAGGGCATGCTGCTGAGCTCAACCCCTATGAAACCCTTGTCGCTTGATCCATAAGCGGCGGGCACGCTGCCCAACTTTCCGGTCAGGTTGCCGTGATTTGTTACTATGGTTATGAGCTGTCCCGGGTGCGTGTTGGCCAGCACCGCCGATAGCGCCGAAAGGCTACCCGTGGCCGTGTTGTTCAAACCATATATGAGGTAACCCACCTTGATCCCAAGGCTAGACGCCAAAGTGCCCGGTATGACGCCCTGCACGGCCACCGCGTTTGGTGAGCTGGGATATCCATTGAGAAAAAGCACAAGTAGCCCCAAGACTATTCCCGCCGTAGCCAAGTTAGCCATGCTGCCGGCCGCCAGAACCCTTAGCTTAGAGCCGTGGGAAGCTTCCTTGAATGACTGCTCGTCGGGCTCGGTAAACGCACCTATGGGAAAAGCAAGGATGAATATAACTCCGAGCTTGTTCACCTTAACTCCGCCGTTTCTGGCTGCCACGGCGTGAGAGAACTCGTGAACCACCACCGTTACGGCAAGCGCCACAAGCCCTGGCAGGAGAGGTATCGTCAGGCCCGGTACCACGGGCATAACCGTTGCCTGCGGCTTTACTGCCATAAGCCCCTTTGCAAGGTCTCCACCGAGAAGGTATATGGCCGCGGCCGTGCTGACCGCAAAGACCGCGATGCCCACAGTGAACCAGCCCTTCCATATCCTCCTGGCACTTCCGGATATCCTGTCTATGAACTCGTTAAGGGCAGCTGAGCTGTAGATCGCGTAGCCTGGCCCCAGCTTCAGGCCGCTTGGTTTTTTCAGGTAACCAAATATCCAGAGACCTGCGGTCACGGCCAGAAACCCAGCCAGCCATGCTATGTAACCCTGCAAGCTTCTGCCCCCTTACGTGACTTTTAGGGGCACGTTTAAACGTTTTTCACGCCCCCATAAACTGCAAATGCACGTAGGCATAAGCTCCAACTTGGTAAGAGCGAGGGGTTGGATAATCACGGTTATCAGCGTAAGCA
The DNA here is from genome assembly GCA_011055275.1 of Thermoprotei archaeon. Classification (GTDB taxonomy): domain Archaea; phylum Thermoproteota; class Thermoprotei_A; order Marsarchaeales; family UBA168; genus UBA168. The sequence continues at coordinate 2,286 of DSEZ01000105.1, forward strand.
ACGTACCAGTACCAGTGCTTATAGTGCACGATAAGGCAAGCGACCGTTTTTACGCAATGGACGCGGTGTGCGCCCACTTTGGCTGCGGAATGCTCACCGACGTGCAAGGACTTAGCGCCCGCTGCCCAATACATGGGGCCGTATACGACCTAAGGACGGGCAATCGCGTGACCGAGCCCAACTCAAATCCCTCCTCGCCATGTGGCTTCTGCGCCGGACGCATACCGCTGAGGACCTACGCAGTCCGCGATGACAACGGCACCGTAGACCTAGAGATAGAGAGACGGTTTACCGCGTAAGACCCCGCACGCGGATCATCGTCGCGAAAACGCTCGCCAGCGGAGTATGGCCGCTATTCCTCCCAATCCCTGCAGCTCAGCTCCTCCTTCCTCCGAGATTATCTCCACAGTCCCCCCATCGCGTTCCACGTCTTCCACCATATCCATCAGTTTTTCTGGGGGATCCTTAAGCAGCTTTGTGCTGAGCAGCAGCACTTCAACCATGCCCTGTTTTGCGGACTCGGCAACGGCCTCTACTCCGACGGCAACACCCTTGCCCTGGGAAAGCCTGTCGAACACCTCCTTTATGAGCTCCCTCTCCCTGGCGACCCTTAGCTTTGAAGAGTATGCACCAAACTCCGGGTTATCCCTCAGAAGCTCGAGCCCCTCCTCCCCGCCGTAAGAAGAAACCATATGATTAAACCTCACGGACTTAAACGGCCCATGGGTTTCCACCGAGCGCTTGAACTCATCCAGCACCACGCTCGGTCCCGTCACTATCACCTCGTTCAGCTTCCTCTTCTGCAGCTCTGATAAGAGGATCGATCCCACTTCCGAAAAGAACTCGCCGAGGTGGGCATCCTCTTCCTCCCTCTTTGCCCTGAGCTCCGTTATCTTCTCAAGCCCATAAGTCCAGAGGGCCGCAAGGGCAGCTGAGCTCATGTCAATGGAAAGGATGAGCGCGTTGGCCTCCGTGCTTTCATTGGCGCTCATGAGCTTTCTCTCCACCAGATCGAATGAACCGTCCTTTCTTATCTCCACCTCGTCTCCAACGCCAACCGATATGGATTGGTGCTCACCCTTCTGAGCTACCCACTCCATTCCTCTTTCAATTCCCACTATCCTCCCAAGAAACCTCATGGAATCCGTGAAGGGTTGGAACTCAACCCTTTCCACTTCTATGGCCAAGCTCAGCGATATCCTGCGCTTATCCCTTACATCTCCTCCTTCGTCTCTCAACTTCAACTGCCTCGTCGTCTTGCCGACCAAAACGTAGCCGGGTTTGACCACGAAGCTCAGTTTCCAAAGGTCGTCAAAGCTCTCGACCTTTATAACCACATCGCCTTCTCCTTTTTCTTCGACTTTCAAGAACCTCACCTTGCTAACGCCGTGAATGGCCGATATTTCGCCCGACGCAGGCTTTCAAACGCAACCTCGAGCTAACTGCCCTCGGACTATTGGGGGCGGCAGGCTTAAAGCCTCGGCTTACGCCTCGGCTCTTACACCTCCGCTCCATCAAACCCATCTTCTATGGGTGTCCTCGTGCCTGACGGCATGGTCGCCTATTTTCGGGATGGGCTTCCCGCTTAGATGCACTCAGCGGTTATCCCGCATGGCGTAGCTGCCCGGCAATGCCCTGTCGGACAACCGGTAAACCAGAGGCCACGACGCCCTGTTCCTCTCGTACTGAGGGCGTCTTCCCCTCAGGCGACCAGCAACCCTGATAGGAGGAGGCCGACCTGTCTCACGACGGTCTAAACCCAGCTCACGATCCCCTTTAACGGGCGGACAGCCCTACCCTTGGAGGCTTATGCACCTCCAGGATGGGAAGAGCCGACATCTAGGTAGCAAACCGCGGGGTCGATGGGAACTCTCGCCCGCGACGACTCTGTTATCCCCGGGGTAATTTTTCTGACATGTTCGGCCCCCAGCGAGGGGGACACGGACGTTCGCTAGGCCAAGCTTTCGCTCTTGGATCCCTTGCCGTTGAGGATCCAATCAGGCTGGCTTTTGGCCTTGCCCTCTACGGTGGGTTTCTAGACCACCTGAGCCAACCTTTGGGCGCCTATGTTTCTTTATCGTAGGCGTGCCGCCCCAGCCGAACTACCCACCTGCTGGTGTCCCCTTGCGGGTAAGGGGCGCAATTGCGGAAGAACGGTGTTCCATTGTCGCTTCAGCCTTGCGGCCACATTGCTCCCGTCTGCGCTCTACATCCACAACCGCACCTCAACAACAGGCTGTAGTAAAACTCCACGGGGTCTTTTCTCCCAGTCAGGGTTTCCTGGTCTATGCGCCAGGTCACGTAGCTTCGCTGGGCTCCGGGTTGGGACAGTGGGGACCTCGTTGATCCATTCATGCACGTCGGAACTTGCCCGACAAGGCATTTGGCTACCTTAAGAAGGTCAGAGTTACCTCCGGCTTTAAGCGGCGCTTCGCCCCGTTGTACCGGGGTTTGACGTCCCGCCATTGGCCAGGATTCAGCCCCTGTTCTCGACCTTGCGGTCTTGCAGGGACCTATGTTTTTAGTAAACAGTCAGGTCCCCCTAGTCACTGAGACCTGAAGGGCCGGGTTGCCCCAACCCCCCAGGCACCCCTTATCCCTAAGTTACGGGGCCAATTTGCCGAGTTCCCTAACCCAGACTCACCCAACACACCTCGGGCTTCTCACCCAGGGGCACCTGTGTCGGATCTCGGTACGGTCGTGACGTCCTCACCGCGACCCTTTTCATGGGCCCTAAGACCTGACCGAACCACCCTTGCGGGCGGCCTTACCTCGTTCGCCGGGATCTAGCCATTACGGTATTCCCCCGGTTTCCAAGGCAAAATGAAGCGACGGCTCCACTCGGCCTATCTCAAGGCGAAGGCGCGGATCAGCGGACTACCACGGTACGGGGATATTAACCCGTTTCCCTTTCGGCTACGCGCGTTACGCATCGCCTTAGGACCGACTCACCCTCGGCCAACGATTGGTGCCGAGGAACCCTTGCCCTTTCGGTGGAGGGGATTCTCACCCCTCTTTGCTGCTACTTCCACCAGGATTCTCACTTCACGCCGGTCCACACGACCTCACGGCCGTGCTTCTGGCCAGCGCGAACGCCTCCCTACCAGCCCGTTTTCGGGCTTCGCGATCTCGGCAGTCGGCTTAGCCCCGTCCATTTTCAGGACCTCACGCCTCGGCGAGTGAGTTTTTACACACTCTTTGGAGGATGGCTACTTCTGGGCCCACCTCCTCGCTGTTTTAG
>DSEZ01000106.1 GCA_011055275.1 Thermoprotei archaeon
TTAGGGCAGCCAATAGGGCCCTAAGCGGTGACATAGGGGAAGCGGCCGAAGATCACCAGCTCGAGAAAGGATGAGTAAGGGCCATGCTGTTTTTGCTGGTAAACTCCTTTACCTTTTTTAGTACGCGAATGTAGGCCGAATCGTAATCGAGGTCTGTGGGCGTGCCTAGCGCAGAGGCGATTTTTTCTTGGAGGCCAGGCCTTAACCGCATCCTATCAACACTGACCTCTCTAACTCCGGCCTCTTTGAGTAATGTCAAAAGCTCGCCTATATCAGCGTCTGTCCATCCAGGAAAAACTGGGCCTATGAACGCAAACGTATGAAGCCCGGCGTCTGAAAGTTTCTTCATTGCCTTTATCCTTGAGGATACGCTTGGGGCGCTTGGTTCCAGAGATTCCTTGTACTTTCCATCGAGGCCTAACACCGTGAAGCCAACCTGAACGCCTTCTTTATGTGTTGATAAAATGTCAAGATCCCTTATCACGAGAGGCGACTTTGTTTGAATTACAACTCTCATCCCGGAAGAAAGAAGCGATGAGATAGTGGCCCTGGTAAGGTTGTACTTGCCCTCTATGGATTGGTAGGGATCCGTCAGCGATGATAGGAAAAATATCGACCCAGTTTTTATTTTGCGCCCTAATAGCTCTCTTGCAAGAATTGGCTTTAGGTTTATCTTAGCTTTAACTTTTCTCTCCCAATCCGCGTTGTGCGTTAAAAAAGGAACGTAGCAGTAAGCGCACTGGTGTTGGCATCCTATGTATGGATTTACGGTAAAATCACCTAAAGACGACTTCGATATACAGGTTGAGCAGCGTACTTCTTCGAAATTAACGTGATTCATTAACGAGCCCCATCACCGCCTCGATTGCGGCGAGTTTGGCCTTAACTGGGCTTTCAGCGCCGCATACAAGTATTAGTTCTCCCTTCTTGGCTCCCATCTTCAAGAGGGTTTCGTGGTCGCTGGGAGAGACGTCCTTTAACTTGACCCCGTCTGGCGGTATGATCAGATCATCTGAGAACTCTAAGGTAGTCATACCGGTTGCGTTCATGCGCACTGCCAGATCTCTAAGGGCCAAAGGGTCAACGCGACCTAAAGCTTGTGAGTTTATGAAGAGCGCCGCGTTGTATGGCCCCATTTTCAGGTAGTTAGTTTCAAGTGGTTTTATGTCGATTATGAGATTATGTACTGCAGATACAACTGCTTTTCCCTTCTCAGTTAGCTCGTTACCCGATTTTCTTACCTCGATTAGGCCCGCTTCCTTCAGCACCCTTACAAGGGTCTTTACCGAGCCGCCACCCAGCTCCAGCGAGGAGGCGAGCTTTTCTCTGCTCATGGGGCCGCAGGCCTCGAGCTCCAGCAGTGCGGCAACTATTTGCGAGCAACCAAATTCCCTCGGCGGTCCCAGCCTCTTGTTTGCAAGCCTCCTTATCTCAGCTAGCGCGGACGCGTGAGAAAAGCCCTGTTCCTTGCTGTCTTCCATAGTATTTTTTAAAAAGCAATATATAAGTTGTGATGTGCAACTTAGAAAAATCGAATACCTTTAGGAAGTAATTATCATCGGAAACAAGGAGTGCAAGTCAAGCCTTAAACCCAACCCCCGAAACAACCCCTAAGTACCGCGGGCAGGTGCGTTTAGGTGTGGTCATTTATATGCTAGATTCTTAGAGGGGCCCTCAGCCGTATAAGCTACGCTCTAATTTTGTCTTGAGGTAATTACCAATGGATGATGATACTCTCGAAGGCTACATGAAGGCTGGCCAAGCGCTGGCGAGGACCCGGGAGAAAGTCAAGCAATGGGTGAAGCCTGGCGTTAAGTTCACGGACATAGTTAAGCTGGTTGAGGACGACTTCATAGCCAGTGGAGTTCTTCCGTCATTTCCAACAAATGTGGATGTCAACGAAGTAGCGGCCCACTATACGCCCACCATAGGAGAGGAGACCACAATACCTGAGGACTCGGTAGTCAAGATAGACTTGGGTACCCACTACAACGGTCTTATAGCTGATTCTGCTGTAACGGTCTCGCTTTCGGATAAGTACGATGACTTGGTGTACGCGGCTGAGGAAGCTCTGGAGGAAGCCCTTAAGGTAGTTGCACCAGGCGTTCCAATCACCGAGGTCGGCAAGAGGGTGGAAAGGGTGCTTAAGAACTACAACTATCAGGCGGTCTCAAACCTCACTGGTCATTCGATAGAGTATTTTGAGCTTCACGGTGACGTGAGCATTCCTAACGTCCAGGTAAACTGGGATTTGGGAAAATTCGAGGAAGGCAAGGTTTATGCCATAGAGCCATTCGTTACTTTTGAAGGACGGCCCTCAAAAGTTGTGGATTGGAAGCCCGGAGGCATATACATAGTTAACAAGCTCAGGAACGTTAAGGATCCCAAAGCGAAGTCGCTTTTCGATGAGATAAATAGGAGGTTTAGAACCTTGCCATTTGCTGAGAGGTGGCTGCAGGACTTTATGCCTAGTGACGAACTCCATTTGAACATGGAAAAACTAGTGAAGCTCAAAGCCCTTTACGAGTACCCTGCGCTGATAGAAGTAGGAGGCCGGCCCGTATCCCAGGCTGAGCACACTTTTGTGGTCACGAGAGACGGGGCATTGGTTACAACGCAGCGAGTTTGCTCCTGTTCGCTGAGTCAGCGCGTATCCATATGGCCCAAACCAACTCAAGTCTTGTTATGCCGAGGGTAGAAGACACCTCGTCAATGGCCCTCATGACGTCGCTTGGAGTATCAAGCCTGCTCGGATAGTAAGCGGATAGGAATTTCCTGACGCTTCTGTCTGGTATTGGCACGTCGAGGCCCAGCTGTCCCCTGAGGTATTGGATCGAGAACACGCCAAGTCCCTTTGTTTTAGAGAAGGGGTCGTCTCTGCGAAAGGGATCTGCGTTGCGAGCCCATTTGATCAGCTTTTCTCTCTCAGAATGCTCATCGCGTGAGGAGAAACGATTTATCGCTGACAGCATTATCAGCGCGCATCTATCGGATACGCAGTACCAACTCCTTTGCAGGAAAAGGTTATGCGATGAGCTCAGTGTGAGGCCATCCAGCAGCTCTCTTTCAAAGCGCCTAACCCTTGGCTCAACAAAGGAGAAATAGCTGAAACCTGTTGACGTGAGTGCTGTGTCGAGAATTATTAAGAGCGATTTCCCACCCCATCTCTTTCCTTCAAAACACGCAGTGGCATAGCTTCTTGCTTCCGGCAAGTAGGGGGCTATCGCGTTGCGAAGGGCTTCGAAATTTTCCATAATCCTTTGAGCTCGTGGTTTTTTAACTCGGTGATGGCCAGGAAGCGGAATTCCCATCGCTTCTTGAGGGTAGAGCGCTTCACTAGCGCCTAAGTTATTCCTCTGCAAGAGGTCTCGGATTAAGCTCTCTGTCATGTTCGATAAAACCTATGGCGCTCGCTCTCTGGTTTGCAAATAAAAAACCTTCAAACCTCATTGTGCCTGGCTCCTCAAAAAGTCCTCATAGATTTTCTTTACCTTCTCGGCTGTGGGCCCAGCTCCTGAGACACCCCTATTGGTTACCCTAACCCTATCTGCAACTATGATTAAGGAAGCGGACTCATCGATCTTTACCATTCTCGGAAACGTTTTTTCAAGGATCTCTGCCAAGGCGCGAAGGTCCACGCTCTTCTCTTCAACCACTATGTGCTCGATTATGGATCCTGGAATGAAAACCACCGGCATAGCCTCTCCGCCTTGTAGCGTCGCGTCCTCAAGATAAACGTGAAGGTGGTCTGGGTCGATTGATCTCAGGGTGCCCTCGAATTGCTTTCCGGTTGTCGTGATGATCTTGACTTTGCGGTCCTGAAACCCCATTACATCAGATGCAAATTTATGAGTTGTTATGAAGCTCATGTCATTCACCTTAAGGTTTATAGCCCATGCTTATAAGGGATTATCCTTAGGAAAATTAGGTTGAAATTTGATTTTATTGTAAGGCAGGTCGGCGATAACGTAGAAGGTATTAAAAAGGTTACCTTGGAGGGAAAGGAAGGCCTGGTCTACATGGATGATCCCGTTAAGCTCTTTTCATTAGATCCCGGGGAAAGCGTGCAGCTTCTCATTAACGAAGGAGAGGAGGGCTTCTTCTCGGCCTCTTACTTGCCAGTCTACGCTAAAGATGTGGGAAACGGAAAGAGTTACCTGTACTCGGCCTACGGGTTGCTTATAAGATTTGACGGCAACTTCACCCTTCCAAACGAAACCATAAAGGTAACCCTCATTAGGGGTACAGCGGCTAAGCGCGGCTAATACCTTAACGTTAAATGCTTTAATCGAAAATCGTTGGATAACCCGAGGCTTAACCTTCAGACCTAACCTACTGGTTAAATGCCTCCCTCTTAAAGAGCGGCGCTAAGTGAACCTTTGAAACGGGCGACGGTATGGAGTCGCTGCAAACCACGTCAGAAACACCAAGTGCGCGAATTCTGTTAAGAGAATCGTTAGCGAAGATGCCGTGAGTGCATCCCACAAATATCCTTGAGGGTTCTTCTTCTTCGAGCATTTTGAGGGCGTTTATTACGGTTTCTCCGGTGCTTATCTCATCATCTATGACTATGACGTCCTTGCCCTTTGCGCCGATCTCTCTCTTCTTTGTGCGAACCTCGCCAGTGATCCAATCTCTCTCCTTGAGGTATCCCGTGTAGCAGGACGATCCAGCTCCCTCGGCTGCCTCCCTCGCCCTCGCGAGATACTTCCCTTCAAGAGATTTGGTGCCGGGCACCAGAATTATGGGGTCGTAAAGGTTGTATCTACTGCGAAGGTATTCACCTATGGCCCTGGCCGTCATGATGTTATGCGTCCTCACAGGCATAGTGGGTATGAGGTCAGGATTGTGGTAATCAGCTATGTAAAGCTCGTCAAGGCCGGCGTTTCCCAATGCCCTCACTACCGCTAAAGCGCTTACTGCCTCACCCTCCCTTTGTACGCGGTCCTGCCTTCCGTAGGCCAGGTAGGGTATAAAGGCCTTGATCCTTTTGGCGCCGGCATGCTCTGCGGCGTCAACGGCCAGAAAAAGCTCAAACAATCTGTCGTTTGGATTTGGATAGCTTGTGCCTACAATGATCACGTCATCGCCCTTTACATCCTCGGTTAGCCTTACGTAAACTTCTTGGTTAGGAAATACCTTTTTTTCCACGGGTATGAGATGAGAGCTCAGCAGGTATGCCAGCTCTTGCGCGAAGGACGAATTACTCCTTAGATCGAAGATTTTCATAGTGGGCACCTAAAGGTGTGCCACCATAATATAAGCGTCTTCGCCGTCGGAGTAGTAGTTCGCGTTGACGTCCTTTATCTCGTAAGAGAGCTTCTTGTAAAGGGCTATGGCCTCATCGTTATTAACCCTGACTTCGAGATAGATCTCGGTCGCTCCGTATTCCTTAGCTCCTTCGTGAGCTTTCTTCATAAGGGCCGTTCCTATGCCCCTCCTCCTGTACTGGGGCAGCACAGCAAGAGATATTATGTGAGCTTTTGTAACCCATTTCATCCCATAGAATGAAAATCCCTTCTCAACGCGGGTCATTACATAGCCGACTATCTTTCCATCCATCTCAGCTACAATGAACGCCTTGGGAAAGTTGATCAGGTGTTCCACGAAGAACGAGCGCGGGTAATTTTCTGGCAGGCAAATCTCATTTATCTTTATTACCTGATCTAGATCTTCTGGCCTGCAGCTTCTGAGGACGACCGGGGATTGTTCTGTCAATTCCACTAAAACACCATATTATGAATATACGTTTTGCGTGTGCTTGAAAGGCCAGTTGGATAGCTAGCTTTAAGGCAGCTTTCTAAAGTTTATGTGAAAGCGTTGGCTTGCCGATGTCCCATAAACATATAAATTTTGGCAAGGTATACCAGTTGCTATGGAAGAGGCGGTCACGCTAACCGAAACGGCGAGAAAAATTCTTGAAGCCCGTTACTTGATCAAGGACGAGAAGGGCAATGTTGTAGAAACCCCCGAGGGGATGTTCAGGCGCGTCGCGGAAACGGTAGCGAGCGCCGAAA
>DSEZ01000107.1 GCA_011055275.1 Thermoprotei archaeon
CAACCTCAAGTATAAGATCGATAATGGCCCTCGGAGAGAATCCCCTTCTCCGCAAAGCCATCAGCGTTCCCAGCCGTGGATCATCCCACCCATTGTAAGCACCACCGCTCAGCGCTTTCTTCACCTGGCTCTTGCTTAGCGGAATTCCTTCAAGCATCAGCCTGCCGTGCTGTACGGAAATCGGGCGTTTCCAACCCATGGCATCGTATATATAAGCCTGCGCCTCCTCGTTCGTAAGGTGCTCCTTTCCCCTCAGAACGTGAGTTATACCTAGCAGGTGATCGTCAACCGCAGCTGAAAGGTTGTAAAGCGGAAAGGCCCACGTGGGATTCTTAAGCATGGGGTGAGGGTGCAAATTGGGATCAACAACCCTCATCAATGGGAAGTCCCTGAGGGCAGGGTTCGGATGCCTCATATCAGTTCTCATCCTCACCACGGCCTCGCCCTCCTTGAACTCCCCCGCGACCATGCGCTCAAAAAGTTCTAGCGCCTCATCCACTTTTTCACCTCTGTGAGGACAACTCTCGCCCAATCTTCTGAGTTCTTGGAAGTGTTCGGCAGAGCACGTACAAACGTACGCTTTTTCCCTTCTTATGAGTTCTCTTACCACATCGTAATAATTTGACAAGTGCTGGGACTGAATCCACTCAAGGTCCCATTTGTACCCAAGCCATTTCACGTCTTCCCTTATCCAATCGTAGGCCTCCGGCATGGGAGGCTTAACGTGAGGGTCGGTGTCTTCAAACCGCAGCACAAACCTTCCCTCGTAAAGCCTAGCGTATTCCGCTGATAAAACGAGCGCTCTCGCATTTCCGAGGTGTATCGGCGCGTCTGGGTTTGGAGCAAAACGAGTAACCACGGCGCCTTTAGAGGCCCCTTCCAGAGGTGGTAACGTCCGCTCCTGGGGAGTTTCCTCCTTCTTTTTGATCGCTAAGCTCGGGTTACTCAAAAGCAGTTTCTTCTCAAGCTCCGCGAGCTCAGCGCTGTCCTTACCATTGACCTGCCGAACGACCTCGTTGACCTTCTGATAGAGGGACTTGGCCTCGCCCCTGAGTTCAGGATGTGCGGAGAGCATCGCGTTCATAACTGGAGAAGGAAGGGCCTTGCCGTGCTGAAGGGCATTCTCCACTGCAAAGAACAAAATCTCGTCATCCAAGCTCATTTTTCTCTTACCACCGCCGAAGACAGAAGTGCCCTAACTTCCTCGAGCGCAGGACCGTTGGGCATTGACCGGAGCGCGCTCTCCGCCTGCGTTTTGAACTTAAGCATAAAGCTCCTAGTTTGCTCGATCCCTCCTCCCTTGACTATCAGGTCAACCGCCGAGGGATCACGTGCTTTCAACTTCTCCAGAAGCGATACGCGATCGGAACCGCTTAGGTTTTTTATGGCGATCAATATGGGCAAGGTCTTCTTACCATTCCTAACGTCGCTTCCAACGGGCTTACCAGTTATCTGGGGATCCCCAACCAAACCCAGTATGTCGTCTGCCATCTGAAATGCCATTCCAAGGTTAAGTCCAAAAGACCTAGCAGCGCTTGCAGGCTTGCCGCTGGCCCCCGCTAGGTAAGCCCCAGTCCAACAAGCATGGGCAAAGAGCACGGCCGTCTTCAATTTTATCATGCCATAGTAAAATCTCAGGCCCACTTCGCGATAATCCATGACCTCAGACCGCATGTCGAGCGTCTGCCCTCTGGCTATGTCGGTGGTGATCGCCGCATGACTTTCCAGAATGGCCATCGCCCGCCTCATGGGCAGCCCCTCGACAGCGCGCGCCATCTCATGCTGCGATTCGGATTGAAGCACGTCCCCAGCCAGTATCGCTATGGGCTCGCCAAACTTTACGTGCGTCGTGGGAACACCATGCCGAGTCTCATCTTTGTCCATTATATCATCGTGTATGAGTGTGAAGTTATGAAGTAATTCCACGGAGGCCGCAGCCCTTATGGCCCTTTCTGAATCCCCACCGAAAACCTCATTAAAAGATAATAAAAGCCTGGGCCTCAGCCTCTTTCCTCCAGTTGATATTAGGTACCATGCCGCCTGAAAAAGCTCTGAGGGGTCCCGGGAAAGGATCCTCTTCATCTCAAGCTCCACATCGGCAACGCTAGCCAAACGTCTCACCAGGGAAGCACGGTTACCTTACCCTCGCATATAGGGTTTACCAAGTTATCGCGTTCTTGGCACTAATCCCCTTTGCTCTGCCCAAGCCTTCATGTTTCCAAAAAGCACATAAGGTGTCTTCATTAATGCCTTTATGTCCCTTGAATTGGTAAGCACCATGGTCATCCTTAACTGTAGCTTAACCTGGTCCAAAAACCCTTTTACGTCCTGAGAAGACTTGGCCGCAGGGCGCAGAAGGGGCCTCGCAAAAGACACCAAGTTCGCCCCTATGGCTATGGACTTGGCCGCGTCAACGCCATTCCTCAGCCCTCCACTAGCTACTATAAGCTTGTCGCTGACCGAACGTATCTCCATTATTGAGGCCACGGTGGGTATACCCCAGTCGGAAAAAGCGTCAGCCATACTATCAGTCCTCCTCTTTCCCTCTATTAGCGCAAATGACGTTCCACCAGCGCCGCCGACGTCGAAACCCGCCAATCTCTTGCTATTTAACCTCAAAGCGGTATCCCTGGAGATCCCGGAGCCGGTCTCCTTTATGAGAACGGGAACACCCACCTCATCACATATACCATCCAACATTTCCTCAAGTCCTTCGAAATCCGGTTCACCCTCTGGCTGCAGCAGCTCTTGAAGCATGTTCAGGTGTATTTCAAGCGCATCAGCTTCCACCATTTCGACGGCCCTCTTAAGGTCAGCAGAGCTCATCTTTCTTACGTTAGAAGCCCCCAAATTCGCTAACACGAGAGCGTTTGGTGCCTTCCGCCTTATAACTCTAAACGTATACTCAAGAGAGCTTTCCATCACAGCAGCTCTTTGGCTCCCCACTCCCATGCCAAGCCCCGCTTCCTCAACGGCTTCGGCTATGTTGCCGTTTATCACGTCAGTGCCAGGGGCGCCTCCTGTCATGGCACCGACTATGATCGGGGCCTCTAACTTCTTACCAAATACAAGCGTTGACGTGCTAACGTCATCGATACCAATAGCAGGGAGCGCCTCATGAACAAGCACCACTTCATCGAATTGATTTTTAAATCTCTCTGGGACTACGTTTGACGTCAACGCAATCCTTATGTGATCTTTTTTTCTCGCTTCTGCTCCTTCGACGTCTGGCACTTTGATCGCCTAAATCACTACTTTCGTCCCCACGTCTTCGCCTTTAAGCGCTGAGGAAAGCTGCCCTCTTTTAAGCCCATTCACGATCCTAACTTCAATACCGGCGCTAAGCGCGGGGACAACAGATCTGATCTTATTGGCTATGCCTCCCGTTACGTCCTTCCCGCTCGGGACCCGATCTTCCTTAAGCGAGGACCCAAGGGCATGATAAACCCTTATGAGCTTGGCCCCAGGATGAACTTTTGGGTCGCTATCGTATATGCCATCCACATCGCTGACAAATATAATGGAGGAAGCCTTCAGCTTCAAGGCCAGCGCAACTGAGATGTTATCACCCGACACTATGGAGTAACCCATGGTGTTATCAAAAACCAAAGACCCATAGCAAACCGGAAGCAACCCCCAAGACAATAACTCGGAAAAAAACGCCGAGTTCACCGCTTCTAACCGCCCTTCCTTGGCCCTAGATACCGCTGCTGTTTGAACAGGAAATGCGGGAAGCTTGACGGCGCGCAGGGCTTCGATGATACTCCGGTTAAGGCGCATCATGGCATCCTCCACGTCTGAAAGCGCCATAGAAGGCGCGTTGGAATCCTTTCCGTTCTGAAGCGAGTAAAGCGCGGCAACGGGATGACCGAAGCTTCCCCCTCCGTGGACTATTATCATCCTCCGCTCAGGAAAAAAGTCCCTAATCTCATCCGAAATCCCGCTTATTACCTCTTTTCTTAACGCAAAATAACTATCCTTAATGGTTATGGCACTACCGCCAAGCTTTATGATGACTAGCGGGCGGCTATCGCTCAATCCCTCCTTCCTCTGATTCCATCTCAAAGTCCTCTGGCTTCACGGGAAGGTCTTCTTGAGTGCCCAGTTGCCCTCTTTCCCTCAAAAGCTGTCTGGCAAGAAGCCAGTATGCAAGCGCCAAGGACTTACGGCTTCTGTTGTTCATGGGGATTATGAGGTCGACGTAATCTATTGGGCTATTGCTATCGCAGAAAGCTATCAGCGGGATCCCCGCAAGCGCCGCCTCCGAGACTACCTGACTACCTCCTTCCGTGTTCGATAGAAGTATGACCTGAGGCTCCATGTATCCGGGAAGGTTAGGATTCGTAAGCAAACCAGGAGTAAAGCGCTCCACAAAGGCCGACGCTCCAGTGAACTGCGAAAAGCGCTGCACTGGCCTAACCGCGAAGCGAGAAGCCGCGACCGCCAAAATCCCTCCCGGCTCGTAATGCGACAGCATCCTAGCAGCTATCCTGATCCTCTCGTCAATCTTCTTTAGGTCGAATATGTGTATACCGTCATTTCTAACCTTATATATGAACTCGCGCATTGCCTTGATCTCCGCCTCGGTCCCTATGTGTATTCCGCTTAGCATGTACGTTTCCTGAGGCACCAAAAGCTCACCTTCGATGCTTTGCCTCTCGGTTTCATCAGAAGACATATGTCTTTCACCTATTCAGCTTTAAGGCTCTCCTCCTCTGGAGTACTCCAGCACCTGATCGGCCAGATCATAGTACGTCAGAAACATGCGCCTGCAACAATACCTCTTGATTCCGAGCTCGTCCAGAACCTTTGCTGGCTCTTCGCCGCTGGCGACAGCCTTCTGGTAATCCTCCCACTTGTCTCCTATGACCGCGCCGCAGGTAAAACATCTAACTGGGAAAAGCGTCGTGCATCACCTATATGACTTCTGGAACCTCCTGCGGGCTCCCTTACCTCCGAACTTCTTAGGCTCTTTTTCTCTCGGGTCTCCGCTCAAGGCGTGCGGGTCGAACTCCAGCAGTACCTGCTTCACGCGGTCATCGTTGTTGAAGTACTGGTATATGCCTCTCGAAATGGCGTACACGCTGGCCTGATACTGCCCCATGTAGCCGCCACCACTGGAGCTCACCTCAACATCAACCTTGTCACTGTAAGGCTTAAGCGCCTCATAAAGCACCTTGAGCTGGGATCTAACCTGCATATTGGGATGAAGTTCCATTGGGTAGCCATTTATCAGGAAGCGGCCAGCCCCAGCCCTTATTATGGCACGCGCAACCGCTTTTTTCCTTTTCCCAGAGGAAACGACCACCTTATTTTCTAGACTGCTTTCGCTCAATTTCATCTTCTAACCTCCTTTCTCTTAACTCTTCCGTAGTAAAGTCCGAGCTCCAGAAGGGTTGTGGAATTTCCCTCCTTGCCCTTCCACATCACGCCTTCCAGTTTCTGGACTGGAAAACTCGAGAGCTCTGAGGGAAATCCAACATAAACGCGCAACCTCGAATAGGCCTCTCTGCCCTTGGGCTTATCTACGGGTAACATGTTCCTGACGGACGTCCTGAAGTAGCCTTCTGGCGTCATGTACTTCCTCGGGCTGTACCTCCTTGGATTTATCCAGGAATGTATGCCATACCAAGGCTGTAACCACTTCACAACAGCATCTATGGGCTTTGATATGACTGCCTTTTCCACGTTCACTACAGCGACCTTTTTTCCCTCCATGAGCGCTTTTGCCGTGATTGATGCAAGCCGACCTTCCACCGCCCCAGCTGCATCATAGACCAAATCTGGAACAAATTTTTCCATTTAGTCATCACCTACTTTGCCAACACCCATCCAGAAGGAGCGTCAGGGAGCGAGGCAAACTCATAGAGGCTTATGCACTTCCCGCCAGCCCCCTCTATTTTTTGCTTTGCGGACTTCGAAAATGACACCGCGGCTACTATCATGGGAGCGTCAACCGTACCCCAGCCCAGCACTTTGCCGGGGACCGCAATCCCCTTAACTGACTTGGCCAGCTTCGACAACTTGCCTACGTTTACGCTAATGCGAGTAGCTGATCCATTTTCCAACTCCTGAGCAAGCTCCTTCATCATAGGCTTCTGACCCTTGTAGAGCGCACTGATCGTCAAAAGCACTTCCGGGTTAGTCGGACTTCTTTTCATACGCAAGCACCTCTAATTGTGACAATATACTCCTTAACCCCCTATTGAGAATTTCTAAAGCGGCCATTAACGCTGTACGAGCGTCCAGTTGGCCGTTGACTTCAAAAGACAACACAAATCTGTTAGGGTAACTCTTTACCTCAAGTACTCCTGGGCATGCCTCCTCGCAGGCCTCACATAACGTGCATGCCAGCGGGTCAATAACCTTAAGCTTGCCATCTACCAGCCCCAGGGCGCCGGTAGGGCATGCGTCAACACATTTTTTACAATCGCCACAGCTTTCGTTCATTATATTTATCATGGGGTAGTTAATCGAAGTCGCCGCGCTGACCGGCTGCCATTTGGCATGCTGCCTGCCTGTTCCCATCCTAGCCGTCAGCTCTACCCTAAGGCTCTGGCCCTTCACCATGGAAATTATGGGAATTTTTGGATGGGTTGTAGCCACCTGGCCGTCAGGAAACTTCAGCTCCGAAGCATATACCGTCATATTACCATCCGACTTGACGTCAAGTACCATGCTCACTTCCCTCTTGGGTTCAAAGAAGTTATCTGCCAATTCCTCGTAGCTCAAGTCCGTCTTTATGGGTATAAGCGAAAGCCTGTGAGCTATGTATTCCCTATAAAAAGAGGTATTGTTCTCTGCAAAAAGCGCCTCGTCTATTGCCAGAGTTGGGACATAAGCCACAAGCGCCCTCCTTATACTGTTGGCGAGGGCCACGCTAACCCCGTCTATTAAGAGCTTATATTCGGTACCTTGCTTCGAGATAACAGATAGAGACGGGGCCTTCTGGCCCGCGCTTGCCGTCATACTCTCCTACCCCGCCTTCCGCCGGGCCTTCTTGTAGTGTCATGAGGCAACGGCGTTATGTCTTCCGTTACGCCTATGAAGAAGCCCTCTCTCGAGAGAGCCCTAATCGCCGCCTGAGCCCCCGGACCTGGCGTCTTACTCCCATGTCCTCCTGGGGCACGAACGTAAACCTTCAAAGCGTTAATCCCTTTTTCTTTAGCCTCGCGTGCCGCGGCTATGGCCGCCTGAGTTGCAGCGTAAGGCGATGGTTTCTCCCTGTCCGCCTTTACCACTTCTCCACCTGACTTCTTTGCTATAAGCTCCCTTCCCGTAATGTCGGTTATGTATATTAGGGTGTTACTAAACGAACTATAGATCCAAGCTATCCCCCAGTTCAAGTTTTCGGTCATAGTCGATCACGGACTACCTTCTTCTGATGAACCGGACCCTTTAGGGTTATCTCCACTTACTCCCTGCTTCTGAGCTGCCATAACC
>DSEZ01000108.1 GCA_011055275.1 Thermoprotei archaeon
GAGGGCAGGAGCCCAACGGGACCTTCCAGTTAGATCTCCGTTGCGGTAAATCTAGCGCTTAAGAAGGACCCTAACGCATAGGGCACAAGATAAACCCGCATACAAAACACGAGAACTGAAACCTCCGAGAAAGCGCCCTTACCTATCTCTCGGGTTGACTTATCGTGTATATTTTCTCAATTACCATTGGGGTGCCGTCCTTTGGGCAGCTTTCTCCCGTCTTCCCGACGTAGTCGCCAACCATGAAGTCCTTAGTGAGCTGATATCCGCACGAGGGACACCTGTAAACCGTGAACGTCCTCTCCGGTATCGCGGACGTGGCATACCCAACCCTGTAGTAATTCAGGATCGTGACGTATAGAAGCACTATGGCCGCAGCGTAGCTTATGAGGGCAAGGAGCAACCCCATTATCCCATCGGCTAATGACTCGGAGCCAAATACTATGAGGAAGAGCGCCAGGACTATTCCTATGATGAGGTTCATGTACCTGATGGTGTTACCTGGCTTTTTCTGGGTTTGCGATGACAATCAGGCCACCCCTATGCTGTTGCCTATGCCAGCGACTATTACCTCGTCGCCGGTCTTCGTCTGCTCCCTTATGACCTGCTTCACTTTCTCCACTGCCGCTGGCACGGCATCGGCTATTTCCTTCTTCATGCTGGTTATGGCCTCATCCATCGATTCTTTGAGGATTACCGCTAACAGGGGAACATTGTGGGTCCTGGCGGCCTCCTCTATCTTGAACTTCTCAGGACCGGGATCTCCTATGGCCGCACCCACTCCCTCAACGATCTCTCCGCTGTTGTCCCCTTCGAGCTTCAGCGCTGCATCCACCGTTATTATGAGCTTGACCTTATCTCCCTCGCTTTCTATCAGCCTCTGCACCCCCTCGCCCGGCTTTCCAACCCTCCCACCAGGCCCCTTGGCCTTAAGTATGAACAGCGTCCTACCCTCGAACTCCTGCTTCGCGAAGACTGTCTTTGTCCCCTCTATTTCCTGCATCGGTGCGCCCGCGGCCAGCATGTGGGCCACCATAGGCCCAGCCCCATCGCCTATTGGCTTGCCATCTAAGAAGGCATTCATGGCTTTTTCGTAACTGCGCGCAATTTCCTTTATTTGACCAAGGCTCATGGCCACCTGCATCAATATCATCCAGTTGTTCTGTTTTGTCCCAAGGACAAGATAGTGTCTTATGTAGCGGTAGATGAAGTTGAGTGCCATGGCCGCCTCCATGGCTACAGCCAAGTTGGCCTGCTCCTCGCTTGAGGCATTGGGGGCGAGCTTTGCCATCTCTTGATCAAACCGGTTCTCCCTCACGTCAAGCAGGTACTCCAACCTCTTGAGGACTCCGCTGGGATCTCTGTCCACCGGCTCGATGGTGAAGAACTCTAGGAAATCCTTTATCCTCTGGCTTGGATCCATGTTTGGCTTTCCCCTTTGAACTACGGCGTTGATCAGCTTAGCCGTCGCTGCGTCGCTAACAGCTTTCATCTCTCTTAGAAAGCTCTCGATTTGGCTCTTCCAGATCATCGATTGAAGCTTTTGCCCGTAAAACATCAGGTATATCCATGCTACCGTCACCAACAAGTAGATGATCCATCCTGTCGTGCTACTCGGCAATAGACCCGATGTGCTCAACTTTAATTCATATTCTTCTATGATAGGTATTTAAGTATAAGTATGAGACTTGCGTTTAACGACAACACCGTCATTTATAAGCTGGGACCTGTAGCTTGCATGCCCTGCTTCGATAAAGGGATCCTAGGAGGTACCTTCGATTTCATCCATAGAGGTCACAAGGATCTTCTTGAAACGGCGTTCAAACTAGCGGCAACGGTAACAATAGGACTTACTACGGATGAATTCGCGACGAAAAGGAGAAAAATAGCTCATCATTACGAGGAAAGGAAGGCCTCCCTTATTGCGTTTCTCGACTCGCGGGGATTTGCGGGGCGTTACCATTTGGTACCGATATCCGATCCCGTGGGGCCCGCCTTAGGGGACTACGACGTGCTTATAGCAAGCGAAGGGACTCTCCCGGGGGCTAAGCTAGTCAACGAGGCAAGGGTCAACGCGGGAGTTAAAAAGCTCATCTTAGTTGTGGTACCTATGGCCTTGGCTTATGACAAAAAACCTATTTCCAGCACAAGAATTAGAGATGGAGAAATAGATGAAGAGGGAAACAGAATTGAGCTCCGACAGGGTCCAAGTCGTGCTTGGCTTCATAAAGGACCTTAAGGAGTTTAAGCTTGATTCCCTGTCCCAGGCTCTAGGCATACCCGAAGCCACCTTGGCCTCCACGCTTGAGGATATGAGGCAGAATGGCATCATCGACTTTACCGTGAAAGAAGAAGAGGGCTACGAGCTCACCGAGCGGGGAGCGAGGTATAAGGCCGAGGGTTTACCCGAGACAAAGCTGACCTCACTTCTAAAGGAAAAAGGGGCGCTGAGCATCGATGAGGTGAAGGATGAACTAGGGGATGAAGCAAACGCCGCGATATCTTGGGCGATCAAAAAAGGATATGTCTCCTTAAAAAAAGAGGACGGAAAAACAACCATTTACTTCAGAAAGGCCTCAGCCGAAACCCTTGACGATTTGATATCCGCAAAGCGCGCTGAGGCTCTTCAAAGGGGTATAGTAAGGAAAAAGACCATCAAAACCTATCATTTGGTGAGCGCTAAGGCCGTCGAGCAACCGCGCCTTCCCCCTCTGACAAAGTTAACTCACGATGATATAGTAAGCGGACGGTGGAAACAAGGCCTTAAACCGTATGACCTTTCGGCGTTGCCGCAGCCTTCAAGGGGAGGAAAGAAGAACTTCTTCCAGGAGTTCCTAAGTTGGGTGAGGGAGATCCTCGAGGACATGGGATTCCAGGAATCCTTGGGGCCATACGTTGAAACCGAATTCTGGAACTTTGATGCGCTCTTCCAGGCCCAGGACCACCCGGCGAGGGAGATGCACGACGTGCTTTACATCGAAGGAAAGGGGAAAATCAATGATGAAGATTTGATAAGGAGGGTAGCCAGAGAGCACGAGCTGGGATGGGGGTACTCATGGAGTCTGGATAAGGCCTCATCCTTGGTTTTAAGGTCTCAAAACACGGCGGTCTCCGCGAGGTTCCTAGCGGAGCACAAGGAAAGGCCGATCAAGATGTACTCGGTCGACAGGGTTTTCAGGAAGGACGAGATCGACCAAAAGCATCACATCGAGTTTTATCAGAGCGAGGGCATAGTGGTTGACAAGAGTCTGTCGTTAGCAGACCTCATAGGCTTCCTAACGCAGTTCGCGAGACAACTGGGGTTTGATGAAGTTAGGTTCTATCCAAGCTACTTCCCATTCACCGAGCCCAGCATTGAGGGATACGTCAAACACCCGGTTTTGGGATGGATGGAAGCGCTTCCGGGTGGCGTTTTCAGGCCCGAGGTAACCAGGACCTTGGGCACCGACGAGCCGGTACTCGCATGGGGAATAGGCATTAGCAGATTGGCCATGGCCAAGTTCGGATTGAACGACATAAGGTTTCTGTACAGCCCCGACGTCGACTTTCTTATAGAGGAGGAGCTTTGACATGCCAACCAACAAGCTCAACCTTAGAAAACTGCTGTCCGATTCTGGCCTTAGCGAAAGAGAACTCTTGGAAGCCTTACCCCTGTTGAAGGTGTCAGGCGAGGTCGCTGGAAACGACCTAGAAGTAGAAGTTACCCCAGATAGACCTGACCTACTTGGGCAGAAAGGACTAGCGAAGGCTTTGAGGACGTACTTTGCAGGCGAAGATGAGGAACTCAGGGCCATTATCGATGCCGTGCCCGTCTTCCAAGATGAGGGGACCCTTAGGCAAAGGGGTTATTTCCAAGGCTTCTTCGTGAACGGCGTCACACTAGATGAGGATGACGTAAGGGGATTAATGGCGCTCCAGGAGCTTCTGCACAAGAGCTTCTGCAGGAATAGGACAAAGGCATCCATAGGTATTCACGATGCAACTGGAATCAGCGAGATCAGATACACGACCACAAGAGGAAGTTCGATGCGGTTCATTCCATTGGGAGAATCCCGCCAGATGACCCCAAGAGAGGTTTTGAACTCCACGGAAAAGGGAAGAACGTATGGCTCACTGGTTAAAGGTGATGAGTTCCTGCTCCTGATTTCAAACAGGGGAGTGATGTCAATGCCGCCCGTGATCAACTCCGTCGAAACGCAGGTATCACCAGCAACGAAAAGGCTGTTCGTGGACATCGAGGGAACTGACCCCAGAACCGTTGATCTAATTACTGGCGTTTTGGTGAGGGAGCTCTCAGGATACGGATCCATATCGAGGGTTATTATTCACAGCCCAGGAGGACAGGCAGTTGTGCCCTCGCTTTCCGAGAAAAAGCGTGAGCTTAGCGTTTCGAGCGCCTCTAAGAGACTGGGCATAAACCTAACGCCAGAAAGGGCAGCCGAGGCGCTGCACAAGATGGGACACCGGACGCAGTTAATCGGTGAAACGCTGGAGGTCTTTTCCCCGTACTATAGATTTGACGTGATAAGCGAGGTTGACCTCATAGAGGACGTGATGATGGGGCTGGGACTGAAGGAGCTCACCCCGTCTATCCCCAACACATACACCATCGGAAAGAGGACAGCTACGACATCACTTGAGGATAAGATAAGGGAGGTTTTAGCCAATTTGGGTTACGTCGAGATCTCAATGACCCTGCTAAGCGATGGAAAGAACCAGTCGCTTGTCTATGCAACGGACCCCATAAAGGTCAAAAATCCGGTTAGCTCTTCTTATGATTCGCTCAGAGAAGGGCTTCTTCCGGACCTGCTTCAAGCCCTTTTCGTGAACAAGAAGAAACGCATGCCACTGAAGCTCTTTGAAGTAGGCCCAATTGTAATCAAAGAGGGAAGTTTCGTGATCCAGAAAGTCAACGCGGCGGCCGTGACAAGCGACTACTCGGTCAGCGTGGAAGATATACAGGGAGACCTCCTAAGGGTTGCCAAGCGCCTGCGCTTATCTCTTGACGTAAAACCTATGGACTTTCCTTTTGCTGTCGCTGGCAGGTCAGCGGTTTTTGGCTCTGGCTGGATCGCCGAGATCTCACCTGAGGTTTTACTGAAGTTCGACTACGACTTTCCCGTTGTGGCGTTCGAGCTCACCGCTGCAGTGCAGTTCCGTACAGAGATCGCACAGTAAACTCATATCTCCGTCAACGCGTCTAGCAGCTCAAAGCTAGCAACAGATGTCTCCAGTGAATTGCATGAGTTAATTGTGGAGAACAATCGAACCGTCACGCTTAAAATCGAAATACTTAATCTTGCCCCCGGACCTTTCTAGGAGCCGCCGAGATAGCGCTACGCTCACGATGAAAGCGGTTGCAAAAAGGGCCCAGGGGCCTTTTAACCACCGGCGAACTCGTAGGTGAGAATATGGTTACGGCTCAGGCAGGGCGTGATCAGCAGCCGCATAGGAAGCCAACAAAAAGCTCTTATTCATAAAGAGGGCGATAGCAGTATGCTCGCATGGCTTGAAGAGGGATCGCTAACAGGCGCTTTATCCACTAGGAGACCAAACCCGGTAGGCACCAGGTCGCGCTTAAGTTCCTCGGTCGATATGGCAGCTCCTTCTCTGGGCACCGGTTGGCTAAAACAAGAGGTAATGGCACGTGGAGCTTTCTGAAAGGATCAAGGCCTTTGAAGAAGTAAGCGAGGAGATCATAACTAGGGAAGACCTTGTGGAGCTGCTGAAGGAGAAAGAGCACCCGCTTGCCTATGATGGTTTTGAACCATCGGGCATAGCCCATCTGCCCTTGCTTTACCGCGCAATAACGATAAAAAAGCTCTTGGCGGTCGGAGTGAGGTTCAAGCTGTTTTTGGCGGATTGGCACGCGTGGCTAAACGGGAAGCTTGGCGGCAACATGGAGGCTATAAGGGCAGCAGGGCAGTACTTCGTTGAGGCCTGGAGGGCAGCGGGCGTGCCCGTCGAAACCGACGACGTTCAAATCGTGTGGAGCACCGACATATTGGACAGTGACTACTTGACGACCATGCTTAGGATAGCGAACTACGTCACCGTGAGCCGCGTCACCCGCGCGCTCCCAATAATGGGCAGGACAGCCGTTGAAAGCGACAAAATAGCTTGGCTCTTCTACCCGATAATGCAGGTAACAGACATCTTCAAGCTGGGGGTTGACATTTGCCAGCTTGGCCTTGATCAGAGAAAGGCAAACATGCTGGCCAGGGAGGTTGCGGAAAAGCTGGGCCGTAAGAAACCGGTGGGCGTTCACCATCACATACTTGTTGGCCTCGAGGGCCTAAAAGCCGGAAGAGGAATGGATGAAAACGCCAAAAGGGACTCCATAATAACAAGCAAGATGTCGAAGTCTTCTCCAAAGAGCACCATATACCTGACCGATGATGAAGAGACCATAAGAAAGAAGATTTTGGCCGCCGCATGCCCTCCAGCGGTACTCGAGGGCAACCCGATAGTGGAGTACGCTAGGTACATAGTGTTTCCCCTGTTCGGTGAGCTGAAGGTAGAAAGGGAGCTAGCACATGGAGGTGATATCATATATAAGGAGTTTGATGAACTAGCAACGGACTACGCGGGCCAAAAACTTCATCCTCTTGACCTCAAGCTTTCCTTAGCCTCAACGCTGAACAGGGCAATAGAGCCTATAAGAAGACACCTGACCACCGACAACAAGGCCAAGGAGCTCTGGGAGACGTTTTCTCCATACCTGCCCAAGCGAAAAACCGTTATGCGTTTAAGCCAAAATCCGTAAGCGTATTATGAGCAAGAGAAGAAAGAAGGAGGGACCAGCCCCCATGACAGGCGCGGGCCTAGTTAGGTACTACGAAGAGGATAAGGGCATAAACTTCAAGCCTAGCGTTGTGATAGGGATTGCCGTTGCGTTTTCTGTGGTGATTGCGCTGGCCGACGCGGGGGCTCTTTAACTTCATAAAGCCTTAAGGGGTAAAATTGGATCCTCAGAAATCAGCCAACGAGCTTGAAAAACGCAAGAAATGGCTTTTTCATCTACCCATACCAGACTGGCTAATATTTCCGGTCTCCTTTCTGGAGTTACTGGCCGTATTTCTGAGGTCGTACGCACCGCTTTTAGCGGCTTTGCTGGCCAGCGCAACCGTCGTTGTGGTCGGATTGCTTGCGACTTACTTGCAGCCAAAAAAGCTGTTTAACTTTAGGCAGTCGCTTCTCATGGGAGATTTTTTCTACTCCATACCACTGATCTTCGAGTACCTACCCTTCAGGGGGATTGACCTCATACCCATAGGAGTCTCCTTTACGGCATATCCAATGGCGCTGGCATATGTGGCTACCGTCGAGAATCCCCTCTTTTACCTTCCGATAGTGTTGGTTTTCTTCTTTCCCGTTTTAACGATTTCTGGCCTTCATGAAGCCCTATACCTAATGGTAATATACGCGGGTTCTATAGGTCTGGCCTATTTAACAGTGCACAAGATAGATAACAAGACGCTGTCCATAATAGGGCTGAAAGGCTCAAGCTTCGGAGCTAGCTTCTTCAGAGCATGGTTCAATAAGAGTGACCAAGAATACGAGAACTACCTAGAAAGCCTTTCCAGTAAAAAACCCATAAAGAGTGATGTCTTTTACTTCGTTGATAAGAAGGGATCGCCCATAGGAAGTATAGTGGTTACTGACGCGCACCCAGGCCCCTTTCACGAGGTGGGAAGTAGCACGCTTCCCACGGTGGTGTCAGAAAAAGTGGAAAAGGCAACTGGCGCCCCATGCATGGTGTTAAGGGGAAAGGGAAGCCATGAAAACGACATACCGACCAGGGAGCTCGCTAAAAGCTACTCCGAAACGATTTCCAGCTCTATGTTCATCCCTCTAAAGCTCCCGGCTACGGACCCGCCAAATGGTTGGACCGCTTGCACCGCAGTCGACTTCAATCAGATAAAGGCAGGACCCTTCACGTTAACTTCCATAAAGTCCGACAGGGAAAGCTTGGTGCTTTTGAGCAAGGCGCCATATCCATGTGATGATATACCATGGGAAATAGGAGAAGGTTTTGAGGCCGCAGGTTGCAAGGTCGCTGACGCACATAACTCCGGTCCCATTGATGGTTATTCGACCCTCAATTACTTTCCCCCATCTAATGTGGACCAAATAGCCACCGGGATAAAAAGGCTCGTGAATTCGCACGCAGAAGGAAGCGATTTTCAAGTGGGGTTTTCACATCTCAAGACCAAAGAATCGCTCAAAACCGGTATATGCGATGGTGGCGTGGTAGCTATGACCTGGAAGAAGACGGCTAAAAGCGGCGTAATGGTTTCCTTCCAAGGCAACAACATGGTCTTGGGGCTTAGAGATAAAATAGTTGAGGCGCTCAGAGGCATGGGCTTCAAGGAGGCAGAAGTGGCCACAACCGATAACCACCAATTGTCAACGTCACTTCAGGCCGTGAACAAGTACAGCATGGTAGGGGCTGCCGATGAGGAAACCGTTCTGAACTTAGCCCTAAAGGCAGCAAAAATGGCACTAGAGAGGCAAAAAGATGCCATGATGCTGGTTCAGAAGAGGGTTGATGAAATCAAGGTAATAGGGTCGGAGGGACTTGACAAAATAAACCAGGCCATGAAGGCCTCTCTTCCAATGCTTGGAAAGTACTTTGTGGCATCGCTCGTTTTGCTCGTATTGGCTTCAGCCTTCTTCTGCTTCGTTTAAGTAACAGTTGCGCGCGCTCCGCGGGTTTCCAAGTAGCGAAGGGTTTTGCGTTGGCAGTTAACGTTTTATGAGGCAAGGCGGGGCAAAGCTTATTTTACACGCATGGGGATATTATGTCCTGCCGGTCATAGCGGATGGGGAAATACCCGGACCCATTCCGAACCCGGAAGTCAAGCCCATCCGCGTAAGGGATTCAGTGAGGCTACAAGCCTTGCAGGGCCCCTTAACTGGTAGGACACTTATGCTAGCTCAAGCTTTTCGATAAGTGAAGCTGAAATTCATGTACGCTGATCTCTTCTATGTTCTTACCCATGGACTGCGCTAGAAGCAGCACCAGCTGGTGATAACAAGGCACGCTAAGCCCCCTTAGTACGTTGTTCAAGTAGAAGTCCTCGCAACTGCAATATCCCAAATCGATGATGACGTAATCGAGCTGCTTGCCACGCACGAGGTATACTGGTTTATTCTTCACCTTAAGAATCTGAGTGTTATCCTTTATGGCCTGGACGGCCTTCTTGCCGCGCCTGCCAAAGAGCGAGATAACCGTCTTAAATTTTTCCTCATCACTCATCTCGGCCAGCCTTTCCTTAAGCGGCTCAAGAAGAAGGGCGAGGTCGTTTTTTTTGGCACGGTCCTCGGAGCTCATGATGTAAGTCCCCACGCAAAGAGGGTTTTCGATTCTTGCAACACATGGAGCCCGCGGAGCAGATCGCGCCAAAGCCCACGCGTTTTTAAACTCCTTAATGCGGCTGGTAATATTCCAGAATTAATCGTATGAATAAGAAAACACAAGAAGCCACAAAGCTCTACGGCGGGAGTGGCCGGCATTTTTATTTAAAGGGCAACAGCGAATAAGCATTGATGCTTATCGCGCGCGTCGCGGTTGCGCTTAAATTTGCTCATGTAATTACGTTATGGCAGAAACGAAAAGACCCACAAGCCTTCTAGCAAAAGTTATCGCCATAGTCCTGATTGCTATTATATTTTTGTTTTCATTTGACTACATATTAGCCCCTCTGGTAAACGTAAAGCCAACAGAAAGAGCCAATATTCACGTATTGATAATAGCTATCGTCACCGTCGTACTGCTCTACGTTCTCAAGGATTTTTCAAAGGCTACCTCAAAATACTTTGGACCTCACATATCTGGTCTTCTTAATTTTCTGCTCGAGATTACCATAGTTACGGCCGGCACTTTAGCCATAATGGCAACTCTCCACGTATCGCTAACAATTATCATGGTTAGCGGTGGCATAGCAGCAATAATAATCGGTCTTGCCATATCGACTTTAGCCAGCAACCTCATATCCGGCATGTTCATTTACGCGGCCTTTCCGATAAGGGTTGGAGATTCCGTTTTTGTGAACAACATACCGGGAAAAGTAAACAAGATAACCGCCATTTACACGTCGGTAATGACCGAAGGAGGAACCGAATTAGTGATACCAAATTCTGCCGTAGTGCAGGGCTACTTCTTGATAGCAAAAGGTAATCCTGAGCGTAAGACGATTTTCAACTACAGGAAGGGCGATCAAGTATCTTTACCAGCTCTAAACGTAGAGGGCAGCATAATCGAACTAAATGAGGTTACGACCGAAGTCGCCACAAAAAAAGGGACCCTCATAATACCCACTTACGTGTTACTCACTGGAGGAGCGTTAATGGCAAAAGTGGGCGAAAACATAAAGTTCACCATAAAGGTCAGCAAAAACGTTGAAAAAGTTAAGAAGGCCCTCGAAGACGCAGGCGCCAGCGTAGCGATGACTTCCCTAGAGGGAGACTCCGTCGAACTAACTCTAACCATTAAACCGGCTCCGGGTAAAGAGGCCGAGTACAAGGAAAAGCTGATAAAAATAGCTTACGAAGAACAACAAAAAGGGTAAGCGACAACGAAGCGTTTTGCCAGCGATTGCAGATGCATGGTCGCTGATGTCTAATCTCTGCTGACCATAGCTATTCGTTCGCAGTGCATCCATTGATTCGCGAAGCTTCCAAAGAGCGCTAGATTGTAGTGAGCCCACGTCATTCGTCGGCCAGTGCGAACAGAAAGCTTTTATGAGGTTGTTGTCTTTTCTCGATAAAATTGAGTAATGGCACGGCTTCCAAAGGTAAAGGGGCTGGAAAGAGAACCCACGTCATCTGCAGGCGCTGCGGAAGGCACACCTTTAACATTCACACCCACAGATGCTCTAGCTGTGGTTTTCGCGCGACACCAAAGTTTAAATCACATTTTAACGTAAAATGATGTTTTAAGGTATTATTAGGTTTTTAACGAGATCTATGTCGAAAACCAATCCATCTATCTCTCTTTCGCTTCCAACCGCTACCTGAGGAGAGCCGTTTTTCAGCATTTCCTGCACAGCCTGCCTAACCGGCGTCCCAGATGGCACCACGGGCAGCTTTCTTGCCTCCAAATCGGACAGCCTCTTGTTGGGGAAGGTCAGCGACTTCTCACCCATGTAAAGCACTGGGGCAACAGACCAATCCCAATCTTCCCCTTCGCTTGAGGCCTGTATTAGCGACTTGCTGCTACTGTACTCCTCTTCAAGCTCCCTTAAGAAATCGAACTCCATAAGGAACCCTGACGCCTTACCCGAGTCGTCTAGAAGCGTTATCGTATCGGAGGCCGCATACTTCATTATCTTGTAGCCAATGGCAATTGGCGTGCCTATCCAGGCCGACGCAAATCTGTCAGCCAAGTAGTTATCTATTGAGTCGGTCAGAAGCGATTCGCTTTCTATCCTCGATAGCAAATCTTCAACGGAGACTATTCCTACAAGCTTGCCCTCGTCATCCACCACGGGAATTGCCCTAAAACCGCTCTTTATTATGGCCTTGGCGGCTTTCTGAATGGGGTCCTTTGGCCTGATCTTGGGCGGTTTATTGTTCATGAGCAAAGCCGTTTGATCGGTTTCGCTTTTACTCATGAGTTCATTTATGGATATTATCCCTGCAAGGGTATTCTTTCCTCTCCTTATCACGGGAGCAGAGGAAACCTCGTTCTTGAGGAGGACGCTTAGCACGGTCCTCCTGTTGCTTGGAACCTCCACGTATACCGGATTACCATTCATCACATCTTTAACTAGCATACCAATCTCCTCAGCTTTTTCCTTGATTGATCCCCATCAAGGTCATTTCAATCGTCATATGCATACTAGGCATGTATTTAAAAACTTGACGTTAATTCTCACAAAGAAATTAGCTTTAGTTGAAATTTGCATGTCTTGGCCATTGGGGTTTCTTCTTGAATTTTTTGATTAAATGGAAACTGGTATTCTCACACCCTGAAGAGCGTGGGCTTTCCGAATTCTGGTAAAGCGCAGCGTATCATGCCTTAAAGTGCGGAGCGCGTAGCTCAAAAGGAAGTATGCCTGGTGAGTTTTCACTTGGCTTCCGGGCTAAGATAAACGCAACATTGGTTCCGTATCAAGAAAGCTTTAAATTTTTAGGGTACGAATTAAAGCAAGGGTCGTCGTGGTTTGCCGCAAGATGTAGTTTTCCCGCCGAGCGTTAGCAGCAGTCAGGTTATGGCCCTGATAAAGAGCGTCAAGGAGGGGGGAGGAAAAGTAGATGCAGCTAAGCTTGCAGATGACTTCGGATTCGATCTAAAGTCGATGCTTCCAATACTCGACGTGGCTGAAATGCTGGGATTGGTCACCGTAAACGGCGGAGATGTCTCCTTGACGGACCTCGGATCTCGCATAATTAAAGAGGGAACTTCTGGCTTTAAACTGTTAAAGGAAAACATAAGCAGAATTGAACCCTTTAAAACTGCACTTGAACTGACCAAAAAGTCAGGCTTCGTTACCTCTAGGCAGATCTCGGAAGCTCTCAAACAAAAGGGGATAATTTTCTCCGATGATGATGAGGAAAATGAAAGTATCGTAGAAGCGGTGCTGGTTCATTGGGCTATCTACGCAAACATGCTAAAATACGATGGAAAAACCGCCGTTTTCTCAAGAGCAAGCAATTAGCTATCCCAAAACATGTGCGTACGGTTGAAGTCGGCTTCAGCTTTTATTACATGTGTTACAAGCTCCTTTGGGGGCCAAGAAAGCCTTGGAAATGAGTTGAGTATCCTGAGGGCGACGTCTGGCCCGATGCCCCTTCCCGCAAGAACGTAAGCGGCATACCTTCCCCGTTGCGATATCAAGTTGCTCGACCTCATGAGCTCGTTTGCAAGGCCTTTCTCTTCTGGGGAGAGTTTCCTTCCGCTTCTGACCTTTTTTACAAGGCCTTCGGTTCTAGCGCGAGGACCTACACATCCAACCATCATGGAACCGCACTTTGGGCATACGATTTTATCTGGCAAGTCCTGCACCTTGTATACGTTTTCCCAGCCGCAGCTGAGGCAAACAAGTTTAACCTCGCTGTTTAGCAAGCGATTATTCACGGCATCCAATGTTGTTGCGAGATCGTTGTAGCGCCTTTCCACGAAGAACACGTTCTTCTGATCTTCAGAAAAGACCACTGGAATCTTCTCTTGTTTAACGTCTGAAAGAAGCTGAAGTAGCCCCTCCACATCGGCATCGTCTGAGTTGATCTCGGAAATCGTCTCCCTTTCTACCCAAGTACCGCTCCACGCGTCAGCTATCTTCCTCAGAAGAGCCTGCCCAGGTGAGGTTTTGTTATCGATAAGGCCAATCCTGAGACAAACCCTGAGGAGTCTACTCAAGTAAAGAGAAGAAGAAAGCAGGCCATTTAGGTAAAGCGTCTGGACCTCGCCCGCGCTCTTTTTGAAGAAGCCCTGCAGCAAATCATTGCTCACAGGTAGGCTTGTCTCTAGCACGATCTTGTATTGGTCCCTTGAGAACGTTGTCGGCACGCCGTTTTCCTCAATGTATCTTGAAAGGGCTATGCCAAGCGCCATGTTCACCTTGGTCCCATACGGGGAAAACAACGTAATGCCAAACCGGTCTCCTACGGAGGAACCCGAGAAAACAAGGGCTAGGCCAGGAGGTGAGGTCTCCTTGAGCTGTTTTTCTGCCTCTAGGACCGACGAAGCATTAGTTAAGGCCTTGAGGTCAGGGCCAAAGCCGCCTAAGGCAGCTACTTCCCGCGCCACCTCGCGGTCCACGGGTATCAGCTCTCCCTCCCAAGACGGAATAAGTCCGAAAGAAGACGCTGGCGAGAGCCAAACCTGCATCCTGTCATAATCCACAGAGTCAACCCTCCAATCCCTTCCAGCAAGCCGCACCAACGAACCAGCTTGGCAGTGCGCTATCACGAATTCCCGGTCGAAGTTCCCAAGCTCCTTCTTATCGCTGGACTGCATTGCGCTGTACTCGAAGCCACTGGGAATCATAGACACGTGCAGGGCATAGTATTTCCTCGTCATCAGCGTTTTCCTCGCGGTTCCCCTCGCGTACCTGAGCGCCCTCAGGCGTTGCAGAGCGCTGAAAACCTGCTCTAAGTCCTCATCGCTTGCGCCGAAATACCATGAGCGGGAAAAAACCCTCTTCACGTCTTCCGCAGTGACCCTGTTCATATCAAGCAGCAGGCCGACCATCTCATGAGCCAAAACATCAAGCCCC
>DSEZ01000109.1 GCA_011055275.1 Thermoprotei archaeon
ACAGACTGAGGCATGGGCTGCCCTGCGAGCGGTGCCTACCCAATGCATCCGATCTAATAAAGTTGAGAGATGAGCTTTCTCCCGCTCAGTTTCACGCGGCCATAGCAAGGGCACTCAAGGAGGAGGGGACGTACGCTGACTACGATCTTGTGGTCAAGATGGATGAGCTTTCGGCGTCGTTTTCGTCGTTCTTCGAGGGCATCACGGGAGAGAAACCCTGGAAGGAGCAGGAGTCATGGGCGGTAAGGGTTTTAAGTGGCGAGAGCTTTGCGCTGGTAGCTCCTCCGGGAGTGGGTAAGAGCGTTTTCTCAGAGGTGATGGCGCTTTTTCTGGCCTCGAGAGGAAAGCATGTCATATTTTTAACTCCGACTACCCTTTTGGCCTCTCAAGTCTCCAGAAGGTTAAGGGCTTTCTCAAAAGGACTTGGCACGTCCGTGGCCGAGTTCACGTCTTCAGCGCTCAAGGTGGAGAAAGGAAGCCCTGATGATTCCGTGGTGGTGTTGACCTCTAACGGTCTAAGGGTCCACTTTGAAGAGCTCATGCGCACGAGGTTTGACGTTGCCTTCGTAGATGATGTGGATGCCGTGCTGAGATCTTCGAAGAACGTGGAAAGGCTTCTTCGTTTGTTGGGATATGGTAGCGATGAGCTTGAACTGGCCGCAAAGATCGCGTTCGGGCGGTTAAATGCCGTAAGGCTTGCGAGAAGAGATCCGGAATCTGCCAAAAAGGCGCTTTTAGAGGTAGAAGAGCTCAAAACCAAGGTGCCTCGGCACTCGGCGCAGCTGGTGCTGACTAGCGCCACCGCAAAGACCAGAGGTAAGGGCGCAGCTCTGCTGGACGCGCTTTTGGGCATGAACATAGAGGGAGGAATGGGCGGTACGAGAAACGTAGTTGACGTGAAGCTGAAGGGTGACCTCGTGGAAAAAGCGATCGAGGAGGTTCAAAGGCTTGGAGCAGGAGGCCTCATTTTTGTTTCCCATGACTTGGGATCTAAGTTTGCCAAGGACCTCTATCAAAAGATGAAAGAAAAGGGTCTGCCCGTTGGATTTGCGGAGGGAAAGAGGTCGGTGAAGCTGATTCAGGAATTTGAAAAGGGTAAGGTTTTGGCGCTTATAGGGATGGCAAGCTATTACGGCCCCCTCGTTAGAGGGCTTGACCTGCCGGCTACTGTGAGGTACGCGCTCTTCGTGGGCGTTCCGAAGTTCATGTTCAAGATAAGCGACGACGAGACCAATCCGCTGAGGATCTATCAGCTGCTCTGGGAGTTAGGGACAGTCCTGAATGATCCGGAGGCCAGGAAGCTTGCCTCAGAGATAAGGAGGATGATAAGGCCGCTGAGCCAAGAGGAGTTCAAGGCGCTGGAAAACCACGTCAAGACTGGGAAGGGAATTCCGAAAGGTAAGGATGGAGAGCAGTCTTACATGGAGAAACTCGTGGATAAGCTGAGCCAAGCGAGAGGCAAGCTTTCCTCCCTTCTGAGAGCGGAAGGCGCGGTAGACGCATTGAAGAAGAGCCCTAGGTTGATAATCAGAGAAAAGGCGGGGTCCCTTTACCTCGTAGTCCCAGATCTCATGACTTACCTCCAGGCTTCAGGAAGAACCTCGAGGATAGGTAGGGAGGGTTTTACCACTGGTCTTTCAGAGGTCATAGTGGACGAGGAAGCAGCTATGGATGCCCTGGAAAGGCAGGCCAAGCTCTACATACAGGACATGGAATGGCGCGAGGTAAATGACGTTGACTGGGAACAGTTGCTAAGGCGCATGACATTGGAAAGAAACGGCGGACTAGGAATTAAGCCGCTTAGTCCCGCGCTCATGATAGTGGAGTCACCAAATAAGGCCAGGACCATATCGTCCTTCTTTGGAAGGTCAACGAAGAAGAGCGCTGGAGGTGTGGTTGCCTATGAGGTTAACGTTGGACGCAGGCCCCTTACCGTAGTGGCTACTGGCGGGCACCTTCTTGACCTACCCACTCCTGGAGAAGGCGAGTTCGGGGTAAAGGAGATAAACGGGCAGTACTTTCCATCATTTACCACCATTAAGAAGTGCATGGTCTGCGGCTTCACGTTTACGCAAGGTACCACCTGCCCGGCCTGCGGTTCTACTTACGTGAAGGACTCGGCCAGCACCATTCGCGCACTCAGGAGGATGGCCTCCGAGGTTGAAACGGTGTACGTTTGCACCGACCCCGATGTTGAGGGAGAGAAGATAGCGTGGGACGTCATGATGGTCCTCTCGCCCTACAACAAGAACATAGTTAGGGCGGCCTTTCACGAGATAACCAAGG
>DSEZ01000110.1 GCA_011055275.1 Thermoprotei archaeon
CTCTGCGCGGCTTTTAACCGCGCCATCCTGAGGTTCTTGCTCTGGTCTCTCTTGGAAAAGCTCAAGGCAGTCCCATAGTCGGCTCCCAAATCGATGAGCTTAGCGGCCGCCTTGATTGAATGAGGAGTGGCATACTTGAAAACCCCCGTGTCGAACAGAATTCCTCCCAGAAGCGCAGTGGCCAAAACGGGGTCAGGCCGTACTCCGAGCACATCCATAAGGTCAAGCACGAGTTCACCCGACGAAGACGATTTGACATCAACAAAAGCCGTTGCCAACTCAGGCTTACCGCACTCGTGATGATCTATAACGAACACCTCATTCCCAGAAAACTCCCTACCTCTGTGGCTATATTTCAGTCCACATGTATCCGTTACTATGGCCACCTCGGGCACGAAGTCCTCAGGCGGAAGCTCTGGATTTAAAGCGGTATTCATGCGCTTAGCTAAGGAATTCATGTCGTCAAGATAAGCGTAAACGCGAAACGCACCAAGCTTCTTTGCCACAAAAACCATGGCGTAGGCTGACGCAAACCCATCGGGGTCAACGCGCGGATGTGAAAAAACTGCCACCTTTTTGCCGGGCAAAGCTCCTTCTAACGCCGTGGCGAAGCTCCCTACCTCCATATCAATCACGAGCTTCCAGTTGCGCGAAAAGCTTGACTCTTAAGTATCATGTCTCTCCTAAGCTTGTTTATCTCAGCTGTAAGGGCTTCTTCGCGCTGCTTCAGCGTCTGGACGTACAGGTTATCGCTTTCCTTTTTTTCTTCGAGCTCTTTCTTTATGGTCTCGCGATCTTTCTTTATCATAACGTTGCCTACTAGCTGATAAACCGCCTCCCCATCTGGAAGCGCCTCGATTTCTCCTAGGACGCGCTCTATATCTTTAACTTCAAGCTCTATGTTTTGACGCTCTTGGGTCGTCGCCCTGAGCTGTTCCGTCAAGCTTTCCAGCCTCTCAGCATAATCCGCAGAACCGCTTTCTTCAGCCATTATAGTAAGCTTTGATTAAGAGTTTTTAGGATTGTCGAAATTATGCGAGCCTCAGACTCGATCCATGCCCGAGCCTTGGCATCCCTCTTGAAGGCTGCTGTCACCGTTAGAAGGTCGCCAGAGATAACAAAACTCACGTTATCATCATCGTCAGGTCTCAGCGCCTCCACCACGTATGGCACAAACCTGTCCCTAACCGATATGCTGACGCGGATGAATTCTGACATTTTAGGCGCTTATGACCTGACTGTATGGTCTCGGGCTAAACGCAGATCCAGTGAAGGTATAACCGCACTTAGGGCAACGCCATATCCCAGCTGCAATCCTGTCCATTACAACATGCTTGCCGCAGGAGGGGCAACGCATGGGTTGCTTTCTCTGGCTCTTTAGCCTAACGTAATCCCTTCTAAGCTTCATACCGTACTTTACTCCAAGCTCACCGCCAGCACGCTCTTTAATGGCGCTCATTCTTCGTTCACTTTCTTCTCTTCGGCGCTTTTATACTTTTTTGCCACGCCCATGACTGCAGCCCTTAGCTCTTCCCCTTTTTCCTTGGCAAGCTCGACGCAGCGCAGGACCTCGTCTTCGGTCAGCGCACCCGATAATATCTTCTGCATGGATGAAACCCGCCCATCCTCCAAAGTCGTTATGGAAAGCTCGGAATCGAGATAATCCTCCTCTTCTAAGCTGGGATCAACAATGAGGTAATCACCTATCTTCCCAACGGTAACCGATATGGGGTAATGAGCTAGCTCGATCGAGTCCTTGCCCAAAGACTCCGCTATGTCGGGCGGAAATTTAGCTGTCATGAGAGCGGCAAGCGCGGCTATCGACGAGGCATCCTGAGCGTTTCCTTCGTGGTTGAGCACCGTGATGTCAAGCCATATTATGACTACCTTCTTTCCTTCCTCTATGACCAGAGACCCGAGGTCTATAGCCTTGCCCTCCCTAATCCCCCTGTCAACAACCCGCCCCCACCCAATGCCCCGCTCATCAGGCGGACCGGGCTGGAAATCGGGATGTGCAAAGGGCGCCAAGTCCATTCCAACCGTGAGCACCCCCTCGTCAGGCGTGTCAGCATATGGAGCCCCTGACGTTATCTTTATACCTGCAAGCACTTGAGTTTCTCCCAGTTTCACTTGCGCGCTGCCATCTGCCTTAGGTACCACTCCTGGCAAAACCTCGAGCTTTCTGTATTGGTCCAAGGCCCTGCCATCTACCCTTTCGTTTGACTTAAACTTAGCAAGGAGAAACTCCAAGTAGTCCTGGCCCAAACTTCCCTGAAAACTTGGTCTGCGCATCTTCTATCCCTCGTTAGGAGCCGCCAGCGGGGCGTATTTCTTCTTCAAAGCGTTTACCTGAACCGCGTAAAGCGAGTCAATAATGCGCTTGGCCATCTCAACTGATCTCTTTATCTCATCTTGAGTCAAAAGGCCATTCATTTGAAGTAAGGTTATCTTTCCCTTATTGGGCATCATGGCAATTGGAAAGTCTGCCTGTCCGTTCTCGTCTTCCAAATCATTTATGTCAACAACCAACGTATCCCTTACCTTGCCTATGGCCACAGCCGTTACCAAATCGCGCATGGGAATACCCGCATCGGCCAAAGCCACACTTGCGGCATTCACCGAAGCGCAGCGCGTTCCACCATCCGCCTGAAGTACTTCCACGAACACATCTATCTGCGTCCTTGGCAGCTCCGTAAGTATGACCGCTGGTTCTAGAGCCTCCCTGATAGCGCGACTCAGCTCTATCTCTCTTCTAGAATAAGTGGGTGACTTCCTCTCGTTGGTAGAATAGGGCTGCATGTGATAGCGTACCCTCAACGAGCTTCTGTCAAGGTACTGAGAGTGCCTTTCGGCCTCATATGGGCCCATTACACCAGCCAAAATGAGGTTTTTACCCTGCCTTACAAGCGCCGAGCCGTCAGCTTGCGTAAGCACTCCAACTTCAACTTCGAAAGGCCTCGCCTCATCTATTTTTCTGCCGTCGCTCCTTATTCCTTCATCCGTAAGCAACTCTTCTTGTGATAGTCTAGCCATTTTGATTTCCATACCTCTTTATCAAAAGCTCCTTTATCCTATCCGTAAGCCCATAGGTATAGGCTTCCTCCTCGATCTTCCTTAAAACCGAGATCGTAAAGGAGACGTCCTCGGGCGTCCCTCCCTGAATTATTATGTAACCGTTCTGGCCAACCACTAACTTGGTTTTAAGCATTTTATCAAGCATGCTTATCATAGAGCCCTTCTTTCCTATGACCCTGGGAACGCGGGAGGGTATTATGGATATGGGTATGCCTCCCCTTATCTTTCCCAACCCCCTTTCCTTAACGGTAAGCGAGGGAGGAGTGACCCTGTCAAAACTTATCACCTTAGCACCTATATAATCTCCAACATCAAAATACCTCCTTAGGTCGATGGTTATGGGATCAACCTCAATGCCAGCATCCCTTGAGTCGAGCCTACCGACGTAAGGAGAGTTTATGTCGACGGTCCAGTCAGTCAGGCCTACCTCTATTACTTTTCCAACGACGAAATCGTCGACCTTGGGCATGTACTTACCCCTCAGCGGCCTAACTCTTACGCCACGCTGCTCGTCTCTCTCTACCACGCCCAAGAAGCTGGAGAAGACATTACCGTCATCACGATAACAACCTTCTCCTGCCCTTGCGCCTTCATCAGAAAGCCTTTCGCCCGGGACCACAACCTCACGAACTTTCTCTATTCTTTCTGACAAAAACAGTCACCTAAGCCTCCTCTACCGTGACCTCTGCAGAGCCATGAGTCAAGCTGTTTATCTTCTCCATGACTTCTGACCTGGCCCCTCCGGGTACCGTTATAGTTACGGTAATGGAACCATCATCTCCCCATTGAGAGCTCTTGAGTTGGCCAAGCGAGGTTATCTGCTTATACGTCTTTGACGCATAGGTCGCTGGCACCCTTATCTTAAAACTGAACTGCACAATCTTAATCGGCAATATGGGTTTCAGGACCTTAATTGCATCATTAACCTGTTCTTCCACCGGTTTGAAAGGATCAACAGCAAAGCGCGCCTGATTGAGAGCAAGCTCTATTCTTGTCGGGGGATGCGGAAGTTTAGTTTTTGGGTCAACGGCGCTTTTACTTATGAGATTTATTATCTGCTTGCGTTTTGCTTCCACCATCTCCCTTCTCTGCTCCGTCGTGAGGAGCAACTCTCCCCGCTTAAGCACCTCTAGGGCCACTTTTGACTCGTCGTCAGTTCCGAAAACCTGAACTAGATTCGTCGCAGATGCTTTTTCTCCCCTTCCAACGTCCTTGAAAACCTCCTCGGTCACAAATACGTCCTTAAGCGGGATCTGTTCTCCTTCTTTGTACTTCCACGCCTTTTCGGGAACGACTACGACCTCAAACTTTTGCCCTTTTAACTCAAGCCTTACTATGGTGTTTTTACCTATGTCCAACTGCGCCCACCACGCTCAGCTTTTAGCTTTTTCCACGTAACTCATTACCTTTTCCTGGCTCAGCTTTTCGAAAAGGCCGGTTTTAACTGGCACGACCGCAAGCTCGAAGTTCCCCGAAGCTAGGCCTCCCTCCACGACCGGGGCCATCGCCTTGAGGGCTAGCACTATGGCATCGTCAAGCAGCGCCTTTTCATCATAGTTCTTCTCTAGGTAATCCATGACCGTGCTGAAACCAGATCCTATGGCGTTAGCGAAGTAACCGGCGTAAGCTCCCCCTGGATCGGTGCCATAAAGCTTGGGTTGCCCTCTGAACACGCCTCCTATCATAAGAGATACTCCAAATGGGCGAGCTCCCCCGTGAAGCGTGTAGTCGTGCATTATATCGCAGATATACCTCGTAAGGGTTTCCACATCCACTGGCTCATCGTAAACTAGCTTGTAAATCTGGCCGTAGACCCTGGCCTGGTCTATGAGAAAACGAGCATCGGGAGATAAGCCGGCAAAGACCGCACCTATGTGATCGTCGATCTTGAAGATCTTCTCTGTATAAGCTGGATCGATAAGCCTCGTATACCTCTTCTTTTCCACTGCCAAGACTATGCCGTCAGAGGCCTTTATTCCTAAGGTTATCCACCCTTTCTTCACGGCCTCTAGGGCATAATCCACCTGGTAAAGCTTTCCATCGGGAGAGAACGTGGTTGGAACCCTGTCATATCCCATCGATGCAGGGGAGTACAAATTCTTATCAAAAATACCTCGCCGTCGATAATATGCTTTTCTGTTAGGAGCTTTGCTAGCCAAGCTCAATTCGAATACCCTTCTCCTGTTGAAGAGATCTCCTGAGCTCTTTCCCTCTGACAGCAGAGGCAACGGCTGCGACAAGCGCCAGTGCTATCGAAAGCCTGAACGCGTTATCCATACCTCCAACAAATGATGATAAAATTGAACTGCTAAGGTTCGTGCTGGTACCCAGGAAAAGTGCGAAAACAGCAGACTCCGGCATCGAACCAGCGGCAACCGCAAGGGCCAAGGCTATGCTTATCACTTGGCCAGTATTCCTAAGCGTGGTCATCATACCTGACCCTACACCGTAATATCCCCTTGGGGTCGACGACATCACTGCGCTCGCGTTTGGTGAGAAAAAGAGACCACTTCCTATCCCCATTACGGCCAAACCCAACGCGACAAAGAGATAAGATGAGCGTACCGTTAATTCTGACAATAGAAACAAAGCAATTCCCTGTATCAGTATCCCTATGGTAGCAGGTAATCTGGCACCTATTCTATCTGACAAAAGTCCTCCAAACGGCGCAAGAAGGCTCGAAAGCAGGGGCATTGGTATAAGGAGGATTGACGATTCAATCACGCTGTAGCCCTTTACTGCTTCCAGGTAAAATATAACCAAAAACATTATGGCAAACATGGCAAGCGATTGAAGGAAGGATGCAAGAGTCGATGCCAAGTAAACCCTGTTTGAAAACAGGCTGAACTTAAATATTGGGGAGCTCACCTTTTTTTCAGCTGCAAAGAACGCGGCCAGCGCGATGAGCGATAACGTTAAGACGGCCAGGCTTAGGGCATCCCACCCAACGCCAATGCTCATGGTTATGGCCACTAGCAGAAGAGCCACAAATGCCGTGAAAAGCGCTGCCCCGGCTACATCAAAGCTCTCCCTTCTTTTGCTTTCCACAAATCCGCTCAACCTTATGCGCGCCCACAGCACCGCAAAGATGCCGATTGGAACGTTCACATAAAATATATATCTCCATCCCAAGTACGTTATTATAAGACCGCCAAGGACTGGCGCGACGACGCCTCCAATGCCCCAAGCTATGGAGTTTATGCCAAAGGCCTTTCCCCTTTCGTTCTCCGGGAAAGCCTCCGATATGAGTGCCCACGAATTGCCTACCATCATGGCTCCACCTATGCCTTGGATAAACCTGAATATGACGATCTCCCAACCGCTAGTGGAAAGGCCCGAGAGAGCCGAGCCGAGCGCGAAAATGAGGAAACCGGCCTCGTAAACCCTAATCCTCCCAAACGTATCTCCAACCCTTCCTATGGTCAGGACCAGCGCGGTACTCATGAGGATATACCCCATTATGACCCAAGCCATTTCTATCAGGTTGGCGTGAAGTGCCTGCATTATGACCGGTATTCCAAGAATAACTATGGTCGAGTCTATAGCAGCCATCAGCGTGCCCAAGGTCGTGACCGAAACTACGGTCCAGCGCCTCGAGTAATTTACTGACATAACAGAAAACCGGGTTGCAGCGTTTTAAGATTTCGCGAGTTATCTGCTAAACGAGAGAGTTAGCGTATCCTTACTGAACCTCCTCAACACTTACAACTGACCACGACGACGCCCAGCTCGCGCTGTTCTGCGCGCGCAAGGGAAGCTGCGGCTGAATTAAACCCCAAGACGCTCCCATTAACCCATAGGTCAAAAGGCTCGGGAAGTAGTAAACGTTGGTTAGGTTTGGAAGCTGTATCAATACAACAAACAGGAACTGACTTGAATTGACCTTGTTTGACAAAAGCGCAATCGCAACGTTAATATTTTCGAGTTTGAGCAAGGCGGCTGCAAGCTCGCAGGCTTCAAGCTGATTGCCTCCGCCAGATATGAGTGTTTGCAGTGGGGACAAAAGCGCTCCAGATGTGGAGTTCGTAAACGTCATGGAGGAAGTTGCATCAAGGACCATGGATACCGCATAAAGCTCATCTCCGCTGGGTATGTTAAGTACCTGCCTATCATATACGGAGAGCGTTGGCTCAGCCCATTGAGATATGTTTGAGAAAAGGGCATAATCGTAGCTGTAACTCCCAAGGCCTAAGTACGACATTGATTTGGCCGCCCAGGCAGCATTGCCGCAGTCAATGGTCGTTAGAAAAGCCGCCGAAGAAAGGGCGCTTTGCGTATAGCCGTAACTGCCTCCTTGAGGCATCAACGATAAAGCACGCGAGTACCACACCTGAAGAAGGGACGGCAATCCCAGCGCCTTCCATTCATAGTAATTGCTAAGCGCTTGATTTGTCTGAACTTGTTTTAATATTAGCTGTTGAAGCCTCAGGTTCTCCTCTTCGACTGCGTTGAGTGATTGCATGGCATTATAGTAACTTGAGTTTATCCTAGAAATGTTTTGGTTCAGCTGCGAGATTTTTTCGCTGTACTGAGTTACTAACTCCGATAGGGATAGGTTAATCCGCTTTTCCAACTCATAAGAGGCATCAAGCGGCCTGTAATACATGGCATAATAAGCGCCAAAGCCCGCTCCGAACCCAACTAAGAATATTATTATAAGTGCAAAGAA
This sequence comes from Thermoprotei archaeon, assembly GCA_011055275.1. Lineage (GTDB taxonomy): Archaea > Thermoproteota > Thermoprotei_A > Marsarchaeales > UBA168 > UBA168. The sequence continues at coordinate 7,745 of DSEZ01000110.1, forward strand.
GCCTATGCTAAAGCTAATTTTCATGAATATTGCCGCTCTGACGCGTTTAAAAGTATTGTGCTGAAACGCTTATTAATTGGATATGCTTTGCGGGTACCATTGAGCATACGTTCAAGCGCTTCTAGCGCACCCCGCCAAACGCCAAGCATTCCTCGCCGAAAATAACGCGCACTTCAAATGGACAAAGCCCCTTGATCTCAAAAAGCTTAAAGCTCCTTAAACTGTTTACGTGTTAAGTTGCCAAAATATAGACAAACTGAGGAAATATTAAAATTAATGGAAAATAAGGAGCAGATAAGAAACATCGGTGTAATAGCGCATGTAGACCACGGAAAAACAACCATGAGCGATAGCCTCCTTATGGCTGCTGGAATAATATCGCCCAAGGTTGCCGGAACGGCTTTGGCAATGGATTATTTAGAGATAGAGCAAAAGAGACAGATGACCGTTAAGGCGGCAAACGTGAGCCTTCTGCACGAGAGGAACGGCAAAAGTTACGTTATAAACCTCATAGATACTCCTGGCCACGTAGACTTCACCGGAAAGGTCACGCGCTCTTTAAGGGTTATGGATGGGGCGGTCGTTGTGGTTGACTGCGTTGAA
>DSEZ01000111.1 GCA_011055275.1 Thermoprotei archaeon
ACGCCGATGGCGTTTGGAGCTAGGCTTATCTCTCTTACCCGCAGACTTATCCCAGTGGTTAGAGCTCTTGGGTACCATACCATTGTGGCTCTAACTACTACTTATCTAGCGTCCTGAAAGTGCTCATCGGAATTATGCAACAATCCACAAATAGATGAAAACTTATAAGCGAACACGGCAAAACAATTAGGTAAAAGATGGGTATGTCGGCTGCTGGAAAAAGATTAAATTTTCTGACACGGCCGCCTGGAGTGATTTGCCAACCCGCGTTGTCGTTATATTCATTGGCAAAGAAGGGCAGATAGCTTGGCCCCACTATAACTTTGACGTAGCGTCGGAGGCGGAGAGCATCAAGAAAAAGTTAACGGAAGAGATCGCATCTAAGGAAAAAGGTATCGAGTTTTACGGATGGCACACGCTGTATGATCCCGCAGAGTCTGAAAGGTTGGTCCCCGATATCACAAAAGATGCTGACGGGATTTTGGCCATACCACTGATGCAAGAATTTGCTGATGGCGCGTGGACCCCCCATCCAGTGCTAACGCAGCTAGCGGAATTGAATAAGCCTATGATCGTTTATACCAAGCCCTTTAGTGTCTACTGGGATATGGGTCCAGTGCTTGAAAATATGGGAAGAGTATACACAGTAGCATCTCAGGACTTAAACGACCTAATGCCCTCACTAGAAGCGCTGAAGGCATATAACAGGATAAGGCATACCAGGATTTTGCTCCTCAAGGATTATGGTTTTAATAAAGATGCAATAGATCCGAGGCTCAGAGATGCTAGGTGGACAGGACCTGCTTATTTAGCTCGCCTTAAGGAGGTCTTTGGAATAGATTTAGTAAGGATAACGTCCAAAGAAGTCGTTGAAGCCTATAACCAAGTGCCTGTCGAGGAGGCACAAAAGGAGGCTGAAAATATAATCGCTGAGGCTAAAGCTGTCGAGCCTCCAACGGAAGACGTCGTGAAAGCCAGCAGGGCGCTGTTGGCCGTGCGGATGCTTTTGGAGAAGTACGGCGCTAACGCGTGGACGTGGGATTGTCTCACCGACTTGCGCCAGAGGAGCTTGCCCATTTCTCTTTGCCTTGCCATTTCGAGGCTTAACAACGAGGGGATACCCTCAGGTTGTGAGGCTGATGTGGATGCGCTTATCACTATGATCATCGGTATGGCCATTTCTGAAAGGCCCGCATTCATGGGGGATCCGGTTATCGACGAAGGCAAAAGGGTCATGTACATAGCTCACTGCACAGCAGCAACGCAGATGCTAGGAAAGAACCAACAGTCTTTCTCTTTTAAAGTAAGGACTCATGCGGAGAGTCACAGGGAAGTCGGAGTTGAGACAGAGTTTGATCCAAGTAACATTACCGTCCTTAAACTGGAGGGCGGGATCACCTGCAGGGGCATATCTTTCCCTCAGTATGCCATGGAAAACAAGTTCAAGGGCTACACGCTGATGGCAGAGGAAGCTAAGTCGCTCGGTCATCTGGAAAGCGAAAGGGGATGCCGTTCAAAGATAATTGTGCAGATCCCTCAGCAAGTGGACTTGGACGAGTTCAAGCATAATTTTTACTGCGAGCATAAGATAGTTTGTTACGGGAACTACGCGAAACAACTAAGCATCCTTGCAAGGTTCCTGAAGATCGGTTTCTTCAGGGGCTTCTACATACCGCTGTCAGTATTAACCGGCGACGGTCCATCGCGACCCCAGAAATGCGCTTTGCTGCACAAGTCCTAGGCGACGAAACTTTGTGCTGTTCGTTTCCCGCTTTGTTTTTTCGCGCCCTTTACGCCACGCTATCGCGCCCCAAGCCCACGCTCG
>DSEZ01000112.1 GCA_011055275.1 Thermoprotei archaeon
GGCCGAGAAGGTTCTGCAGTTCTCCAAGGGGATGAGAAAGGCTGACGACAAAGATCACTATGCCAACAAGAGGCTCAGGCTAGCCGGAGATCTTTTAGCTCAGCTTTTTGCTGTCGCGTTTGCGGCTTTTGTGAAGGATTTCCAGTACCAGGTGTCTCGCTCCTTTAGCAGGATGAAGAAGGTTCCGAACCTTAATAGCCTTGTAAGGGCAGACTTGATAACCCAGCGGTTCCAGCACGCGCTTGCGACGGGTAACTGGGTTGGTAATAAGACCGGCGTGAGTCAGCTTCTGGATAGGACTAACTACCTTTCTACGATATCCCATCTTCGTCGCGTTATTTCCCCCCTCTCGAGGAGCCAATCTCACTTCGAGGCCAGGGACCTGCACGGAACTCAATGGGGTAGGATGTGCCCCAACGAATCTCCAGAGGGGCCAAACTGTGGGCTGGTAAAGAACTTGGCCATATCAGCCATAACGTCAGTTGAGAGGGACCCCATCCCTGTGCTGCGGGCCATGGCCGACGAGGGCGTGGAGTTTCTGGATTATAGGGACAACTCCCTGTTAAAGAACGGAATAGCCGACAAGGAGGGAGCAAAGGTGTTCGTCAACGGCGTATTCGTGGGATTCTGCAAGGATCCAATTGCCCTTGCGGCCGCTTTAAGGGAGAGGAAGAGAAAGGGAAGCTTACCGTTTGACATAAGCGTGTCTTATGTGGTAACTGATTCTTTTTCTGAGGTTTACGCCTTTACCGATGGTGGTAGGATAATAAGGCCCCTGTTTGTTCTTGACAGGGACGGGAAGCTGAAGCTGACGCAACAAGAAAGGGAAGAGCTGATGACCGGTAGGATGCCCTGGTCCGAGCTAGTGAGAAAGGGTGTGGTGGAGTATCTCAGCGCTGAGGAAGAGGAGAACTCCATGATAGCGCTTTCGCTCGATCAGGCGCAGGCAAATCCCGGGAAGTACACTCACTGCGAGCTTGACTCGATAGCGCTATTGGGCGTTGTGGCCAGCCTTATCCCGTACTCAAACCATAACCAAAGCCCGAGAAACTCGTATCAGACCGCTATGGCAAAGCAGGCCATCGGCGTGTCCACCATCAATTTCCAGAAGAGGCTTGATACGCGGTCCCACGTCCTTCACTATCCTCAGCTTCCACTCGTGACGACCAAAACCGAAGAGCTAGTAGGCTTTAATAAAAGGCCGACTGGACAGAACTTCGTGGTGGCGCTTCTTTCTTACGAAGGTTACAATATAGAGGACGCTGTCATACTGAACAAGGCGTCAGTAGAGAGAGGTCTCGCGCGCTCTTCAACGTTTAGGCTTTACGAGACCGAGGAGAGGAAATACCCAGGAGGCCAAGAAGACGAAATAGGAATTCCCGATGAGACGGTAAGGGGATACCATGGAGCATCTCAGTACACTAAGCTTGATCCCACCGACGGCATAGTGTTTCCGGACAGCGACGTGGAGGGTGGAGAGGTAATAATCGGGAAGACAAGCCCATCGAGGTTCGTCGAGGAGTTCAGGGAGCTTACTGGCGGAGAGGTAATAAAACACGACTCCTCCGTTTTGTTGAAACATGGGGAATCGGGAGTCGTCGATAGGGTTTACGTCACGTTGAACTTGGACGGAAGGAAGCTGGTAAGGGTCGTAGTGAGGGACTATAGGGTTCCTGAGCTTGGGGATAAGTTTGCGTCGAGACATGGCCAAAAGGGCGTTGTTGGCCTCCTCGTGCCGCAGGAGGATATGCCCTACACGGCGTCTGGTATAGTGCCTGACCTAATAATGAACCCGCACGCAATCCCGTCCAGGATGACCGTGGGGCACCTGATGGAGATGTTAGGCGGCAAAGTGGCCTCCCTAAGGGGATCGAGAGCCGATGGCACGCCATTTGAAGGTGAGACTCTAGAGCAGTTGGAGTCGCAGCTCAAGGCGTTGGGCTTCCTTCCAAGCGGCGAGGAGGTCATGTATGATGGGCGGACGGGCAAGATGCTTAGGGCTAAGGTCTACATAGGGTTGGCGTACTACCAGAGGTTGCATCACATGGTTGCCGACAAGATGCACGCAAGGGCCAGGGGACTGGTGCAGATTTTGACGCATCAGCCAACGGAAGGTAGGGCTAGGGAGGGCGGCCTGAGGTTTGGGGAAATGGAGAGGGACGTGCTTGTGGCCCATGGAGCCTCTTCGCTGTTGCTGGATAGGTTGCTTGAGTCCTCGGATAAGACCGACGTCACCATATGTGAGAACGACGGGGCAATGGCCTACTTTGATTACAAGAAGAACAGGTGGATATGCCCGATTTGTGGCGAGAAGGTTAAACCAGTAACTGTGACCATGCCATATGCCTTCAAGCTTCTTGTTCAGGAGATGGTTTCCATGGGAATTGACATTAAGATTGAACCGGGTGATCCAGTATGAGTTTGTCGGATAAGAAGATAGTTAGAGGGATAAAGTTCGGACTTCTATCACCCGAAAAGATAGTAAAGCAGGCGGTAGTTGAGATAAACAGCCCCGAGACCTACGATCAAGATGGGCTTCCAGTTCCAGGAGGACTGATGGACAGAAGGCTTGGAACGGTGGAGCCTAGTCAGAGGTGTGAGACCTGTGGGGCTAGGGCTGGAAAGTGCCCAGGGCATTTTGGTTACATAAGGTTAGAGAGACCCGTTATACATCCGGGCCTTGCCAAAAAAATACACGAAACTCTCTCATCGGTTTGCAGGGAGTGCGGTAGGATAAAGTTGCCTGACGAGGAGCTTGCGAGCTATGAAAAGCAGATGAAGGAACTCGAAGGACGTAATCCGAACCTCGCCAAGGCTCTTTCAAAGGCCATAATCAAGAAGGCCTCTTCGGTGACCACGTGCCCTCACTGCGGTGCTACCAATTATCCCATCGAGTACGAGAGACCTACCACGTTCTATGAGCAGATGGGAGGCAAGAAAGGAGAGGCATCCTCGCTTGTTCGCATACCTCCCACAGAAATCAGGATCAGACTTGAAAAGATAAACGATGAAGAAGCCAAGCTCTTGGGTTGGGATCCCGAGGTTGCGAGGCCCGAGTGGTCCGTGCTGACTTATCTTCCTGTCCCACCAATTTCCATGAGGCCTGCCATAACCTTGGAGACGGGCCTTAGGTCGGAAGATGACTTGACGCACAAGTTGGTCGACATCCTAAGGGCTAACGAAAAGCTCAAGGAGCACATTTCAAGCGGAGCACCTCAGTCAGTCATCGACGACGTCTGGGAACTTCTCCAGTATCACGTCATAACTTATTTTGACAACGAAACGCAGGGTGCTCCGTCGTCCAGGCATAGGAGCGGAAGGCCGCTTAGAACGCTGGCCCAGAGGCTCAAGGGAAAGGAAGGAAGGTTCAGGGGCAACCTTCTGGGCAAGAGGGTTGATTTCTCTTCCCGTTCGGTGATTTCACCCGATCCTTGGATAGGCGTCAATGAGGTAGGCGTGCCCATACATGTGGCCAAGATCCTTACGATACCCGAGAGGGTAACCGAGCTGAATCTAGATGAAATGAAGGAGCTGGTAAGAAGAGGACCGAACAACTATCCCGGCGCAAATTACGTCATAAGGCCCAACGGGGTGATGATAGATCTGAGGTACGTTAAGGACACCAACGAGATCGCGGAGGAGCTTGGCGTTGGCTTTACTGTTGAAAGACATTTGAGGGATGGAGACGTAGTGCTCTTCAACAGGCAGCCATCGCTTCACAGGCCATCCATAATGGGTCACATAGTGAGGGTTTTGCCGTACCGCACCTTCAGGCTTAACCCGGCCGTTTGCCCGCCTTATAACGCGGACTTCGACGGTGATGAGATGAACCTTCACGTCCCTCAGGGCAAGGAAGCCGAGGCTGAGGCCAAGGAAATACTGCTGGTAGAAAAGAACATACTATCGCCGAGATTTGGAGGGCCGCTCATGGGAGCTATACAGGACTTCATATCGGGGGCTTACATGCTTACGAGGAAGTCGGTTCTACTTGAGAGAGATGAGGTCATGGACCTTCTATACGCCGGGAACTATGAGGGGCCTTTGCCCCCTCCGGCCATAACTGTCCCGAGGCCTCTTTGGACTGGTAAGCAGATCGTTAGCCTCTTTATACCAAAGGACATCAATTACTCGTCGAAGGCCAACTCTTGTGTGGGTTGTGGTGACTGTTCCTTTGATGATTGTCCAGGCGACGGCTTTGTGTACGTTAAGAACGGAGACCTTCTAATGGGTGTGCTTGACAGGAAGAGCATAGGCGCTACAGTGCCCAACTCGCTGCTGCACAGGATAGTGAAGGACGTGGGAAACGAGGCCGGAAGGGAGTTCATGGATAAGGCCTTCAAGGTGTTTCTTAGGTTCAGTGAGTGGAACGGCTTCACCGTTGGCCTTAAAGATCTTGAAATACCCTCAGCGGTTCGGGAGGTCATGAAGAAGCGCATAGCGGAGGTCGAGAAGGACATAGACGATGCCATTGGAGCCTATGAGAGGGGCGAAGTCGAGGCGGAAGCAGGAAAGACCGCCGAGGAGGAGATAGAGGACATGATAATGGGCAAGTTGACGAAGCTAAGGGACGAGATAGGAGATATGGCAGCCAGAAACATGGATCATAACAGTCACTCATACATAATGGCGTTGACTGGTGCAAGGGGATCCGTTCTAAACCTCACTCAAATATCTGCTATAGTTGGCCAGCAAGCTTCGAGGGGTGGCAGGATAGTTCGTGGCTACACGGACAGGACGTTGCCTGTATTTGATCACGGTGATATGTCGGCGAGGGGAAGGGGATTTGTCGAGAGCTCGTTCTATGAGGGATTGGATCCGGTCGAGTTCTTCTTCCATGCCGTGACTGGAAGAGAGGGACTGGTAGACACGGCAGTCAGGACGTCCCAGAGCGGTTACATGCAGAGGAGGCTGATACACGCGCTCGAGGACCTGCACGTGGAATACGACGGCAGCGTAAGGGGGGCTGAGGGAGAGCTCATACAGGTGCGCTATGGTGACGACGGCGTCGATCCAGCCAAGAGCGATCATGGTGTGGGGGTCAACTTAGATAAGATAATTGACGATGTGATGCAGGAGGTGAAGTGAGTTGCCAAGAAGAAAGAAAGCCGCCGCGCCATCTGATGAAACCAAACAAGAGGAGAAGGATCCAGAACTTTTGATAAAGGAGGTAAGGGAGTCAGCGGTACTCCCTGAGTCATTGCTGGATCAGGTCGAGAAGAAGGCCAAGGAAAGGGGATTGACATACGAGCAGCTGAAGTCCGTCCTCGATAGGGTCATAGCCGAGTATCAAAAGGTTTCTGTAGAGCCAGGCGAGGCCGTGGGCGTGGTTGCAGCTCAATCCATAGGCGAGCCTGGAACGCAGATGACTCTTAGGACGTTCCACTACGCGGGCGTTAGAGAACTTGACGTCACGCTTGGTCTGCCTAGGCTAATAGAGATCGTGGACGCCAGTAAGGCTCCGCGCACTCCTATGATGAGAATTTACCTTGAGAAGCCCTACTCCGAAGACAGGGAAAAAGCAATGGATGTGGCCTCAAAGATCGAAGAAACGATCCTAAGCGACCTCGTGGAGAGCGTTGAGGTGAACGGGGCTGAGCTTTCCCTGACCGTTACGCTTGATGGTGGGATGCTTCAGGACAGGAAGATAACTTTTGACGACGTGATTTCCCTTGTGAAAAAGATAAAGGGAGCTAAGGTATCATCTCAGGATGCCGATTCTGGCACGTTTGAGGTATCGCCTTCCGTGAGCGATTACAACGAGCTCATAGCCTTCCGCGAGAAGCTCCTCTCAATGCACGTGAAAGGGCTCAAGGGGATCGAGAGGGTATTCCTCTCAAGGACTAAGGGAGCTGACGGAAAAGAAGAGTACATGCTTATAACCAAGGGCTCGGACCTCGCGAAAGTTATGGAGGTGGAGGGCGTTGATACAACTAGGACAACGACAAACGACATAAATCAGGTATTTGAGGTCCTGGGCATCGAGGCCGCAAGGAACGCCATAATGCAGGAGATCATGTCAACGCTGTCGGAAGCGGGCCTTGAAGTTGACGTTAGGCACGTCGAGCTCCTTGCGGATGCGATGACCTACTCGGGCATAGTCAAGCAGATAGGGAGGCACGGGGTCGTTGGAGAAAAGGCTAGTCCCCTTGCCAGGGCTGCCTTTGAGATGACAGTGAGGCACTTGCTTAACGCTGCCATAGCCGGCGAAGAGGACCAGATAAAGGGAGTATCGGAAAGCGTCATCGTCGGGCAGCCCATACCTATGGGTACCGGAATGGTGGATCTTCGCATGAAGCTGTTCTCGAAGTCAGCCAAGAAGTGAGAAGACTTAAATCCCAAGAACGGTGATCAAATCATGAAAACCGGAATAGCGAGCAAATCGCTTCCCGAGGGGCTTAGACCCCTGTGCGTTTGAAGGGTCGAAAGATGGAATTAGAGAAGAAGGAGATAAAGCTAACACCTCAGGAGCTCAGGGCCATGTCATTGTTCTACTCCGCTACGGGAAAAGCGGCGAAAGACTGTGTCATAGACGAGGAGAACAACCGCATAATATTCTTGGTAGATCCAGCCGACGTTCCTATGGCAATTGGTAAAGGAGGCGTAAACGCGAAGAGGGCTTCGGCGTTACTTGGCAAGAGCGTCGAGGTCGTGGAGTACTCTCCGTTCTTTGAAGGGCTTACGAGGAATGCCTTGGCCCCGGTACGCGTCTTATCGGTCAAGGAGGAAAACGGAAGAGCGGTGGTAAAGGTCAGGGACGAGGACAGAGGGCTTGCCATAGGGAGCGGCGGAAAGACGGCTGCCAAGTTGAAGCTTCTGTTAGGCAGGTACTTCGGCATTAAGGAAGTGGTTATAAGGTGAGAAGCCCCTGACACCTGACAACGTTTAAATGCGCTTGGGTCTCTTAAACTGAGATATGTCAGATAACGCGATGCCGGTTATGAGAATTAGGCCTGGGTTAAATCACGTTGATGTGCTTGTTCGGGTTATAGATGCCAGGGAAAAGAGGAGCGTTGTCACGTCTACCGGGACAAAAGACATGAGCGAGGCCACGGTTGGCGATGAAAGCGGAAGGGTAAGGCTTGTGTTGTGGGGAGATAAGGCTGGTTCGCTTAAGAAGGGACAGCCAGTTCTGATTAAGAACGCGTTCGTCACGGAATTCCATGGACAGCTTCAGCTAAACGCGGGAGAATACAGTGCCGTGCTTGAAGCCAATGATTCGGCGGTGCCTGACGAGAATTCCATCCCGAAAGTTGAGCCGAGACACTCTAAAAGCGAAGGATACCGCAGAGGTCCTCGCGGGAGCAGTTTCAGGCATTGGCATTCGCGCGGCTACTGAATCGCTTGGCTTGCCACCGGATCAGGGCCCGTCCAGCGAGCAGCCTAGCACCCCTCACGCTGCTCAGGGTAATTACTAAACCAGGGCATTTAAAAAAGATGAAGGTGTTATCGGTTTTCGTTTTGTAAGGGAGTCAAGGGGAACGGAAGTCCCCTTAAGGAAACGAGAGCCCCCTCACGGAAGTTCCACGAACCTCTAACCGTAGAGAGGCCCTTGCCAGCGGCGCTCTCCCGGTGCGGGCGGCAAGGCGAGCGTCCCCTGTGGTTGCCGGAAAAACCAGAGCCATCGGTTAGTGCAGTTCACGTCAGCTTAATGATGAAATGAGCAGGAAAGCTTTGACCTTCGGGGAGGAGATGAATTGCGGAAATCACATAAATAGCAAAGGAAAGAACGTGAATGTGGAAAGCCCTGCGGATA
>DSEZ01000113.1 GCA_011055275.1 Thermoprotei archaeon
CAGCGTGCCGCTCGCGGAGGCGCGGTCATTCCCAGGGCGCCTCGCCCGCGTTCCACGGGCAGAGCCCCCTCTCTTCCTCCTTCATCGTGAATAATGTTGAAGCCACGTCCCTTTCGAACAGGGAGCCACGCGAAGGGCAAGAGAACTCCCTGCCAGGCAGCTTCAATTCAACCCCCGTACCGCACCTTTGGCACATGTCCTGTGGTCTTCACGAACCCAACCAGATGGGGGATGTTAGCTGGCCTTCCTTCACCTTCAAGGCATCGCAAAGTTCCGCCACTGGGGCCTCGTATGTTCTCCTATCGAACGGCTTTTGCCACGATCGCGCATGGTCGGCGTGAAAACAACTGCTCGCAATTGCTAGTAACTTAGTGGGCGACCTTCACCACATCTCTCCTCACGTTGTGCTCGCGTTCGAACTCCTCTTCCTGACCTTAAGGAGAAATTTCCTCCCTCTTGGAATTTTTTTCGTCTTGAAGTCGCTCTGGATGAGCAGCGGTAAAGCTTTTTCAGTTGCTCGAACATGAGAACAGAGTACGCGAGCTTTACGTCGTTGGAGAAGGCAACCTGTTTTACCTCAGATCTGTGCCCATGGCTTTCTTCACCTCAACCCTTGGAGAACTCGGGACGCAGGTAGCGGCATGCAGGTAGTAGTCGCCGTTCCTTTTCAAGGGATTGACCGTGGCCAGCTCAACGCTCTTGGCTATCTGCTCCACGTCATCCACCTTGAGCTCACTCAAGCGCTGTATATACATATGCTTGCTCGCTGTATTTGACTGTGATGTTATGCCATATTACATGGAGGATGAAGTGCACCTGCCTCACAAACCCTGTTTTCCCGACCTTCACGCCCTTCTCACTCATGTTCTGTTAGCGCGCTTAGTTGTATTGGAGCCTCTTTATGAGAGCCTGCCTCATTTGGAACAAGAGTGGAATGGTGATCAAAAGAGTCCTTTCCGCGGTTCTCTTTTACCTGCGGAAGCCTTCTCCGCATGTCCTAAGACGCCTTGGTTTTTGCGGCGCTGACGCTCCTAGGTATTGAGGGTCGCTTTTTTGTACATTGAAGCGCGTGGGCGTTCGCTATCAAATAGCGCCTCCATAACCTTGGCCTTCGAGCGCTTTGCCTCTTGGATTTGCCCCTTAAGGAAGTTCGCGATTCCCGGTTTTTTAGAACACCTTCCTGCCTTACTTCACCGCTTGGACATAGCGATAGCAGAGATCGCAAAACTGAGTGCGATCCCCTTCATCTTTACCGCGTAGTTACCCATTGCGCATTAGCCACAAAAAACTTTCCATGAAGTGCCATCCATTCCTTCAAGGGGACTTCCACTCCTACGGCCCATCACGTTAAGCTTAAAATGCAGAGGTTGGGCGTTATGGCGCATTTGAGGACAGTTGCAGTTATCGCGCTATTTTTTATCGTTCTTCCCAGTTCGATGACTTACGAGTCGGGCTTCGTATCGAGTGGGCTGCGTGCCTATGGCGCGTCGGCCCTTATAAGCACGGCCAAAGTGGACCCAAAAGAGGGTTCTGCCTTTTATGCATGGATTGGGGTTAGATGCGAAGATGCTTTGCTTATGGTTGGTTACGCCGTTCTTCCGGGTTCTTACTGGTATGTGAACGGTTCCGTTAGGTATCTGGATCCAAGCACACCCGTAGGCTTTTACGGGGCGGCCTTTTTAAACGGCAGTTTCTCTCTTACCCTTGTTCCCTTTTATCCGAGAATAAGTTCATCTCAACTGTATTCTCTTGTGCTAGCCGGAAATAAATGGATAGCTTATTATGATGGCCATGTCATCGGGAGCCTTCAGGTCGCCGCGATTGGCAATTGCGTGATGGCTGGCATATGGGCATCTACGGAAAATGAAACGCGGCTTGCTACTCTCGTGTCCTTTAGAAACGTTACGTGGTTTAATGGTAGGCTTTGGGCAACGGTGGGTTCCGGATACAGGTGGGTTAGTTCCTTCCCGTTGCATGTCGAAGTTGCTCCATATGGCAGCATAGATAACGACGCAAACGCTTCTTTTGAGGTGGGACCTGGATTACCTGCTTACAACGGTAGCCAGCTCTGGCCACTCTATCCGGTGTCGATTTTCTCGTATGGTAACGTAAGCAAAAGCTTGCGTGTGAACGGTTCCGTGATAAGCTTGAAGGGTTCTAACGTTACAGCAAGAGGACTCATCTACGCTTTCGAGGGGTGGAAGGGCAACGCGCTGGGGTATACGGGAAACGAAGCAAATCCAGATTTACGGGTGCTTGGTCAGATCGAAGAAACCGCAGAGTACAGGGTGCTTTACCAAGTCAACTTCAGCATAAGCGGAGAAATCCCATCGGTTATGGTGCTTACGTCATCAACTCAAAAATGCGAGATTCGCCCAACCGCGAAGTTGCTGAGCGCATATCTCGAAGGAGGGACGTGGTCGGTGGTCGCGTTCCTTAATAACGTTACCATGGTGAGTAATGTATCAAGCTTCCACGTGAGCGGTCCCATGAACTTAGGCGCAAGGTTCTCTTTGGATTATCTTAACTTGACCGTCGTTGATCCGCTTGACCTTCCAATTCGCGGCGCTATCGTGAACGAGGGAAGCGAGCGGTATGTGACAGATCTCGGCGGTAACGTCACGATACCGGTGAGCCCGGGAGTACGCTCTGTCGTTGTGAGCTACGACGGTGCCCGCGCGGCTGGGACCTACGCATGCCCTGCTAGGTTGGGGATAGTTTTGTTCTCTATGACGCTTCTCATCCGCCGGAGCGTTCTTTGGATTAGGCTTGCGTTATCCATTGTCGCGCATCTGGTTTGAGCTCTTTCAAACGTAATAAGAAAGGTTGTTCGTTCTTCTCACCGCAAGCGCTTTGAAGCGACCCTACATTGAACTATCACATTTCTAACGAACTGGGACTTCCGTTCCCTTTCGATCCTCGCCGAGTTAAAGAGGATAAGCGTTTGGCTCCCTCGATGGCGGAGTTGAAATACGAAAAGGCCCGAGATGCGTCCTCGCTACGTAGCATTATCATGACATCTACGTATGAGCTGGCCACGTCATCTACGCTTATGTCCTTCTCGGACAAGATCCCCAAAAAGAAAGACATGTAGCCAGCTGTATTTAATATCTCGGTTGGTCCCCTGAGTATTATGGCCGTCAATTCGCTCTTCTTTTCCAATACTTGCCCCGTTACGTTGTTGAGAAATCCTTCAGCGTCCCTTTCATCGATCAAAACGGTCACGGTCTCTATTCCTTTTGAAAACCCTATGACCTTGCTCTTAAGTCCTTCAAGAAGCTCCAGATCCTTATCGGATGGGGACAAGGAGATCTTGGCCAAGCCCGTCCTAACTGTTAGCGAGGTCCTGGCCACACAGCTGTATAGCGCGTCAAGGGCGCGTTTCTGCCTTGTCCTCCTTTTTAGCGCGCTTGCGACCGCCGTGAGGCTTGGACCCGTGCTTGGCATCAGGTCGTGAAGTCTTCTGGCTACCGCGCTGAGGTTGGCATATCCCATGTCTAGGCTTCTTTCTATGCAGGGATCTAACGTGAGGGTTTCGTCGATTAGATCAGAAGCGCTTTTCATTTTTGGTCAAAATAGACCGAAACCAATATATACAGATTTCTTTCGGTCCAAAAATGGAAACAACCTCTAAGAAGGACTTGAGGCTGAAGAAGGAATTGGGGCTCCTTGAGCTTACAGCCATGGGCATAGGCGCCATAATAGGGGCGGGCATATTCATAGCACCTGCCGGTGTTGCCTCCGTCGCAGGCCCTCTGGGTATATTGTCGTGGATTATTGGCGGCCTTATAATGACCGTGGTCGCGCTTTTCTAC
>DSEZ01000114.1 GCA_011055275.1 Thermoprotei archaeon
CTGAACGAAAAGCGAGAAAGCGGAGAAAGGACTTGGTAAAGATGAGCAGGCTTGATCCCTCTTCAAAGGCGTGTTCAAGGTGCGGGCTATCGGGCACTACCCGAAGCCCTCCGACCGCAAGCACAACGCTATGTCTACACTGCGTCTACGGTCTTATGATAGATCGCGACTTGAGTGGCTTGAAGGTGGTCACCTACATCATGAAAAATGAGTGCGACAAAAGTAGGGCGGGCGTGGTCCGAAATCGCTTTACAAAGATGCGACTTTGGAGCTGCGTAGGCTTTACCCGTGCAGGGAGATGTTGGTGGTTCAATAGGTGGTCTTTCTGAAAGGGCAGCGCAGTTCATGGCAAGCTTTATACGGCTGTGAGTCGAAATTTAACGAGATGCTGGCTGCGGTGCTATCAGAAAACTTCGAACTTCTACTTGGCGCGGTGATATTTGCCGTATCGTTTCCTCTTGGAGTGCTTTTCACGCTTATGGATAGGAAAAGGATGTTAATGGATTTTTACTTTTCTACTTATCTCTTTAACGTTGCGCGGGCCATCAGAGGTGGCTCTCCGCTTGTCAAGGCATTCGTAGTAGCTTCAGAGGGTGAGTATGGTCCGTTGAAGCCGGTACTCAAGGCTTTCGTCTCAAGGCTTACCCTTGGTGTTCCACTGCAACATGCCCTTTCCTCTTTGTCCTCCGCGCTGAAGAGCAGAATATCGAACTACTCCATAGCATCCATAAAGGATCTTTTGAACTTAACACCGGAAATGCATACGTTCCTTGACGAGCTCGGCACATTTCAGGCTCAATACGTTGAGCTTCAGAGGAGGAGAGAGTCTGAGACTAGGATTCACGTTATAATAACATATGTGGCATTCTTTACGTTTCTGCTTGCAATCGGGGCAACTATAAAGATAACCCCTTATACTACGAGTACTATCCCACTTTTTTCTGAAAAGTCTAGCCTCTCCCCATCGCTTTTTAGGAGCGTGAGCTATTACGTTGCCCTTTCTGAAAGCGTGTTTCTGGGTTTGCTAGCCGGAGAAATAAATAAGGGGAAAGCCACATCTGGTCTTTTGCATATAGCCGTCATGACGTTGGTGCTCATAGTTTTCTCATACATGTTTCTGTTCTAAAAAAGGCTAAGCCAGTGCTATGCTTTTATTCCATGTCTTCTAGTCAAAATGTGATGTGGTATGTCCGTCCCTATGAATGCAGCAGATGCGATTAAGTTATCTATAAAGATTTTGCAGGATATAAGTAATGATATTCATGTCCCGAAGAACATTAGGCGCGCTGTTTTAGATGCAATTGAATATTTGCAGGATACGTCAGTAAGCCCGGGTGTGAGGGCGGCCAACGCTCTTAGTATCCTTGACGAAATATCTCAGGATCCCAACATGCCCACAAGAACCAGGGTGCAGTTTTGGAACGTTGCAAGCATGCTTGAGAAAGTTAAGGACCGATGTTTACTTTTCTTCTATGTGAATGGTGGTGTTTTTCTGTCTAGAAGACAAGTTGTAAAGTAGGGCTTTGAGTTGCTCGTCGCTTACGCGACTTATCCTTCCTTGCTGGTAGAGGGCTATGAGTTGGTTCTCTATAAGTTCCGTGAAGTCGGGTCTAACTATTCTCAGGTTATCGAGCCTGGCTCTTGCATCAGGTTCAAGTATCTCCCTTAGTATGTTGCGCCTCTCTTCCTCTATTTGCTTTTCCTGCGCCTTCTTGCTATAGTAGGAAGAACTCAGGTCCTGAAGCCTCCTTCTTTTGAGTTCGTTTAGTTCCTCGTCATCATCCTCAGCCACGGTTATCACCTCAGAAGGCCCAGTTGTATATTTCCAACCTTGGCTCTTCCTTCTTCATTTTTTCCACGACTCCCCTAGCTACATCGTTTAGCAGGGCTTCCGCGGTGGGTGTGAGAACCTTGGCGTTGCCACTTATGGCTATTAGGCCTGCTTGTTCGAGCTGATCTATTATGATCCTTATGGTCTTTCTGGACCCTCTTGCGACATGGTGGGGTTTTGCCCTGCTTATGATCCTGCCCCCGTACGTGCTTGAGAGCCGGCTGACGCCTAAGGTTGGTTCTTGCGATAGCTTAACGAGCACAGACGCCGCGCGCTTATACCACCAGTCTGGGTCCTGTGGCAGCGATTGCTTAAAGGTTGCAGTTTTAGCGTAGTTCGCCCATGCTGGCTGCGTTATTTGCTCAAATGACTTCAGCCTTGTGGCTAGAGGCCCCACCAAGTATTGGGATGATACTGCCCTATAGTTCAGCTTCTCCAATCTATTTCAATAAGGTGTTTTGCTTTTAACTTTGTCGTTACGCGTGAAGGTCTTGGTCTTGTGGGTCTTGATTGGAAAGTGAACGATGGGTCCAGTGTTTGGTCTCGGCGTGCCTGCTGGGTATAGTAAAGAATCACGAATTCGTATTTCGCATATATTCATGGCTACGTGCAGTTTGGTGCGCGGCCGTCTACACCAGGGGTTACCGTCGTGAAGGGGGTCAAGTAAGCATTATATCGTCCCAGCTCTTAGATTAAACCTATCAGAAATCTTTCGTAATCATCTTACCGTAAAAGTAAGCTAAGCCCTTAAAAAATGGCTTTCGCCTCGGAGGCGGTAAGTCTTGGCATATCGGAGCAAGTGCCATCATCGTGCGAACCATCTCACAGTTTTCCTTGGCCTAGGAAGCAGCCGAAAATACTTAATTTTTGATTAAGAGCAACGCCCAACATTTTTCAGGTACCCTCGTGCCAGACCGTTGCCTGTACTTCTTTTCATGGCGTGGATTATATCTCCGGTCTATTGCAAGTCAGTTCTAACAACCCACGCTGATGCTGTTCATTCGGTGTTTTTCGCCGCTATGGACCTTGTCCTCATTCTTTCCTTCATTATACCTCCTTCATTAATATTAATAAGCGGTTACGAATAAATATAAATGCTTTGCAAAGATCCTGTTAATAGCTATTATAGTCTGTGTTTCCTTGAGTTATGGGCTTAGACTATTTTAAGCTAAAGGCCTTGAGAAGATCTATCCCGGATATTTGATGCTTCTTGCCTCATCTAAATCTTGCGGGTCATCTCAATCCTGAACAAAGCGCATAATCTAACCCCGAAACTTGACCACATAGCGAAACTTAAACGTAACAGTCCGTTGTTGCTCCGATAATATTGCTTGCAATTACCCAGTAATGCGCCTTGAAGCAAAGCTTAACAGAGGATTGCTGGATTAAACATCCCCAATGATGAGCGTCGGAAAACAGGAATTCGTGACTTATCAGAGTTAGTCTGAGGGGATTTCGAACGATAGATGTAAGCCCTCCCCCTCTTGCCTACGACCGTTATGATGCCTGCATGCCTCAGTATGTAACATGCTCTTGATCCGGTAGCCGGCGTCATGGAATTGGTCCTCGATAGTTGGAAGCTGGTGAAGTCGCCAGATGGAAGCACAAGAAGTCTCAGTAGGTCCTCACGCGTTTTCAGGGAAACGATTTTTATGATCTCCGAGGGGATTGTGTCTCTCTTGAATTTTCCCCTTGGCATTACGTATCTTCTTCCTCTTTTTACTCTCGACCAAGTCCTTTTTTCTTTGAGATACATGAGAAGGACTTCAAGGCCATCAGCTGGGAAAAGCCCTGCAAGTCCAGCTAGTTCCCTGAAGATCTTAGCCGTCTGTTTTTTGTAAATGGTTCCGCTTGGCGTTTCCAGTACCGCCTGTATCGGTATTACCAGCTTTACCGTGTAGCCCATACCTAGTAGGGCCCTTATCTTCGTCTTCAGCTTATAGGCTTCGCTAAGCTGTATCTCTATTGCTTCGTTCCCCCTTAGCACGTCTATGCGGAAGCTCCCTACACACGCTTCCTTTATGCCCCCTTCTCTCGAAAAAAATTTTGAAGCGATTCGTGAAGGGTGCTCTTAGCTTTTTGATGCAATCGAAGGTCCCGCGTATGGAATTCC
>DSEZ01000115.1 GCA_011055275.1 Thermoprotei archaeon
AGTTCGTGAAGCTCTTGTAGGGCTTAATACCATTAAGCTTCAATAGCTTGCCGTACAGCCTTTCCCTTTCAAACAAAACGTACTGTGCGTTTTTAAGGGCATAAGAGGGATCCCTTAGCGCCTCCACAGCGGCAGCCATGCTTGGACGTGACAACTCGAACCTAGGTGAAAACCCTTCTACGTCCTTTACGAGCCTGCTCGGGGCCAACAAAAATGAAACGCGCATACCAGCCATGGCAAAGGCCTTGCTCATGGTCCTAAATATCACAAGATTATCGGTCTCGTTCACGAGATCTGCAGATGAGTAACCCGAGTACTCGGTATATGCCTCATCAAGCAGCAAGTAGCCATCGAGAAAGGAAAGGAGCTTGCTGACGTTTTCCCTTGTGCGCAGCATAGGAGAACCAGTAGGGTTATTGGGATCATCTACGACCAAAAGCTTGGGCTTTTCCCTCTTGGCCATTTCTATAAGATCGTCTAGTTCAAGGGACCAGCTATCTCCTTTCTCTGTGAGCGGCACTTTTTCAATTTTGCATCCGAGGGTTCTTAAGATCGGCTCATAAGAGGAAAAAGTCGGCTCGAGCAAAAAGACGAGATCCCCTGGCTTAACCACCCTCGAAAACAACTCGTAAAAAACGTATTCCCCTCCGGAGGCAGCGTGAACGTTTTCTGCCCTCACTCCCGCGTATTTCGCCATAAAATCTTTGAGAAGCACGGCAAGTTCTGATGCCGGATATCTGTTCGCGTCAGCAAGCGATTTCCTAGCGGCCTCAAGAACGTTTTTAGGAGGAGGGTGAGGGAACTCGTTATAATAAAGCCTCAGTTCAGAGGGATCGCATGGCATTTGGCGTACATTGAAGCACACATATCAGCTTACCGCCGTTTTCCATGACCAAACCCCTTGCCGATCTTCTCCTCGAGAGGATAATGGTTCATCGCCTTGTCACCGCCCTATTGAATATTGGAACGGCCAAACCCATAGCGACCACTGCAAACACCAACATGAACACCAGAGGACCCACTATGGCACTCACCCCCGCGTTCAGCACCATGAGGCGCCTCAAGGCTTCCACCATGTAGGTGAGCGGTATGGCCCTTGCTATATCCTGAAGCCACCACGGAAGCTGCATTATCGGGTAGAGTACCCCACTGAGGAATATCATGGGGAACTGAAGCATCATCAGTATCATGGTTGCACTCTCCTGATCCGAAGCTATGGAAGTCGCGATTATACCAATTCCCACGAAACCCAGGTCACCAAGGATGAGCACTGCAAGTATTAACAGCGGGTTTCCGTATATCTTTACGCCAAAGAAGGCCACAACTAGCAACACTATTATGGCGGCCTGTATGAGACCTCTCACTGTTTGAGCTATAGCTTTACCAGTTATTATGGACGACCTGGATACTGGAGCTACCATGAGGCCATCCATGGTGCCAAGCTCCTTTTCCCTTGACACTGCCGCGGCAAGCCCCGCCATTCCAGCCATGACGACGGTTAGACCCACAAAACCCGGGGCCATGTACTCGAACTCGCTGGATGGGGCCCATGGAGCTATGCTCTCAACGAACAGCGGCGAGGGATCACCATGAATAAGCCCAGCCATTATCTGATCCACTGAGGCCTCAAGCTCCGCCGCCACTTGCGGATCCGTGTTATCGACTATAAGCACTACGCCGTTTTGCTGAGGGAAGGTTGGATAAATTATCAGTACCCCATAATCCTGTCCGCTAATTACAGCCTGCTTTGCCTGCTGCACTGAAGCGAAGCTCGTTATCGAAAGGACCCCTGATGACTGAGATACCTGCTGGAACGACTGGGCAAAGGCCTGAGCTTGGCCGCCATTTGCCTCATCAACTACCGCGAGAGGTATGTGGTTTATCTGCCCCGACCCTGGAAACATGAAGCCGAAAAGCGCTATGAGTATGATCGGCATCAACACAAATGTGGTAAGCCTCATCTTTGACCTGCTGAACTCCAGCA
>DSEZ01000116.1 GCA_011055275.1 Thermoprotei archaeon
AGCTGGAGGGGCATGTGGGAAACCGAGGGGGGCGGGGCTCTCACAAATCAGGGAATACACACGGTTGACCTCATGATTTACTTTGGAGGAGAGGTCCAAGAGGTGTTTGGTCGCATAGCCAACTTCTCCCATCCAGCCATACCAGTGGAAGATACTGGAGTAGCGGCGCTCAGGTTCAGGGAAGGCCACTTGGGCACGCTCTCGGAAACGGTGTCCACAAAGCCCACGTCCGCTCAATACCGCAAGATAAGGATCATGGGAACCGCGGGCAGCGCTGAGATGACGGACAACAAGGTCACCTTTTTGGCGACAGAGACCAAAAGCGAGATCCATCTCTCCTCAACCACTGGCGAGACGCTGAAACAAAGCCCGAACCTCTACATAAGGCTGCTGCAGGATTTCATAGACTCCATAATCCACGAAAGGGAGTTCAAGGTAAGCGGTGAAGAAGGAGCAAAAGCGCTGGAGGTGATTAAGGCCGTATACCTTTCGTCAAGCACCGGGCAGCCGGTGCGTCTGCCCATGTCTGGCGAAGTGGTGATATGATTGGAATTGGCTTTCAGCAGCCTAGCCTATCCAGAACTCGACCTAGCGGGCGTTGTGGGCAGGGTTAAGTCCTTTGGCTACGACGCCCTAGAGCTCAGGGTAGCCGATGATGGCAAGCACATAAGGCCGAGCTATCCGCTCAGCATTAATGAGGCTGAAACGCTGAAATCGGTAAGGGTAGCTGACCTCGCGGCGTACGCCAGGTTTTCGTCAGACCAAGCTCAAAACGACAGGGCCCAACGGCTCGTCGGAACGCTTTCCCAGATCGCCAGCGACCTTGGCGCGAAGGCCGTAAGGGTCTACGTTGCAGATGTCAACGAGGGCGCAGCAAACGCGCTGGACGCCTCTGCAAAAATCGCAGATCGTTATGACGTTAAAATCATGGTTGAAACCCACGAACCCGTGCTTTCCATGCTTCATAACCTTCAGGCGTTCCTGCAGAAAAGCCAGAAAGCATGGGTACTTTACGACCCAGCCAACATGATTTACGCGGGCGAGAGACATGAAAAGGTGTTTCCGTTCATAAGAGACCGCATTGCCCACGTGCATCTCAAAGATTTCGTGTTTTCGGGCGAGAAAAGGGTGTTCTGTAGGCCTGGCATCGGCGTGGTCCCGATTAAGGACATCGTTAGGGACCTAAAGGAATCTGGATATAAGGGAGCTCTGTCCGTGGAGTGGGAAAGGCTCTGGAATCCGGAGATGGAGCCAGCTGATGAAGTTTTACCAGATTACCTGAAATACCTGAGGTCCTTATTGCAGGAGGTTAGGTAAAGTGGAACTTGCGATTATAAGCGATGAGATATCCAACGATTTTGAACACTCCCTGAAGGTTATCCGCGAGCTCGGGGCCACCTCGGTTGAGGTAAGAAACCTATGGGGAAAGAGCGTGGTTGACCTGTCACAATCCCAGCTAGAAGAGCTCAGGAGGCTCGTGAAGGCCTACGGGCTCAGGCTCAGCAACGTCGACTCGGCGGCCTTCAAGACTTACCTTCACGACGAAGAATCCATTGAGAATCATCTTAGCATGCTGCAAAGGGCGGTAGAGATAAGCCGCTACTTAGATCTCACCTTCACCAGGATATTCACGTTTTGGTGGGAGGGCAGCCTTGTGAAAGCCATGCCCAGCATAGTTGGAGCGCTCCAAAGGGCCGCAGAAATCGCCAGCGCTCAGGGGGTAACGTTAGCCATAGAGAACGAGTACAGCACCTACACGGGGACCGGAGAGGAGACGGCGCGGATCGTAAAGCAGCTGCGCTCCCCTTGGGTAAAGGTGCTCTGGGATCCTGGAAACGCCTTCTTCGCCAGAGAGGAGCCTTATCCAGAAGGGTACGCGCAGGTGCGCGATAACGTGATCCACGTTCACTTGAAGGACGCGAAGGTCATTGATGGGGAATTTCGCTGGATGCCCATTGGAAGTGGTGACATAGACTTCAAGGGGCAACTCAGGGAACTAAAGACCCTAAATATCACGGCCTCGCTGGAGACGCATTACGCGCCCTCAGGCGACAAGGAGCGCGGTACTCGGGAGTCCTTCGCGGGTCTCCTAAAAACGATCTCTGCCCTCGAGGGCTAACGCGGACGACGACCGAGTCCCCATCCTTGAGACCTAACTGCTCCCTCACCTTAACTGGGGCAATAAATTCGATCACGTCATTGGAGTGATGCGTGCGCTCAGGAAAAATCAGGGCGCCCGGCACCTCCTCTTCTCCACGCGAAACCGACGCCCTGACGAACTTCAGCGCCCCCATGACCCTTCCTTCCTGCTCAAAGGCGGCTATCTTGTATTTGGATATGCTGGCCAGGTAGTCCCTGTTGGGAAAGCTCCCCGTTATCTTCAGGTTAAGCGTTCCAGGAAAGGGCTTGAACCCCAGTTTTTTCACGAACTCGGCGAGATAGCCTTCAAGGGACATGTAATAGGCGCCGTCGCCAAGCCCCGATGACACCAGTGCCTCAAAGCTGGTGTTCTTAACCTCAGACGATAATAGGTCTTCCAATTGAAGGCGAACGGACTCCAAAAAGCGCATTCCCCTTTCGGTAAGCGTGACCTCCTGTCCTCCCTTCACGAGGTTTCTTGAGATTATGCCTTCTGATTCCAAGAGCCTCAGAACCCTTGCCGTCTCTTGCTGTGAAAGGCCTGCGGCGTTGGCCAACTTGGTCGAGCTTATGATTTCTCCCCTTTTTTCCATTTCAAGCAAGGACAGAAGCACGAAAAAGTAACGCTGGCTCGCGCGCACTCTAAACAGGAGGAACGGGGACTTTTATGCGTTCTGGCGTGATTTTGACGCTCAGGGGAACGACGCATCGCATAATCTTTACCCGTTTTAGGTTGAGCCCCATGTCCCTTAAGAAGGGTTCCATGCGCCTGTCCAAAAGAAACACCTCAGCGCTATCGCTTTCGCTTCTGACAGCCCTTCCTATGGCTTGCCTAATAATTATCGAGGCTTCTTCTTTAAGAAGGAACCACGTGGTCCTCTTACCCATCTTTTCGGTCAAGAACTCGAGCACGTCCTTCGAGTATGCATCTCCGATGTTCGGATAAGGAATTCCCACTATTACAACCCTTTTCACCATGCTCTTTCCGTCCTTGACGAACTCGACTCCCTCGCTCAGCTTTCCCCTGGCGACCACTACGACAAGCCCCGCACCGGGCACCGACTTCACGGATGATGAGGAATCCTCGACGTAATCCGCGACCTCCCTGAACCAAGAGGCCACCTCATATGAAGGAACAAGCACAAGAGTTATGCCGTCAGGACTCCTCAGCGATGACACGACCTTCACGTACCTTTCCCTGTTTCTATCTCTAAGGGTGTACCTCGTGCTGAGGTCTCTGTTCCAGTAAAAAGTGAGGTTGGGGTTGAAGGGATTTATGGATATGAACTCAAAGTCCTTAAGGCCCCACACTTTTTCCATATATGATTTTGAGGGGAGCGTTCCAGACATCAGAAGCCACCTATCCTCGTTGAGCTTTGAAAGAACTGAGGACGGATCCATGAGTTTTATGACGACGCCTTCAGGCGTGACGTAAAGCCTGTATGAGGGGTCATCCAGTTTCTCCAGTGCCCGCTTGAAAGACGCAAGCTGGTGATCCTCAACCTCCTCCAAGTGGAAGCTGCCAAGGTCGGGAGGCTTCCGCCCTTCCTTTACGCCCTTTTCTATCCAGTTTTCAAGCGCGTCTAGCACGGCATACACGGTGTCCTGAACGTCCGTACCGGCATAAGCTGCGCGTAACCTAGATATCTTTTGCGAAGTTATGCTGACGTCTACCATGTCCTGAACGTGCATTAGGTTGTGCGCTTCATCGAACACGTGCAGCGAGTTTCCTTTAACAAGTCTCCTATAGAAGAAATAGTAAGGATACGTGTAAAGGTAAACGTCAGCCTGCTGAAACTTTATCCAAGAGTACGCGCACTTCTGCGCAGCTCTCTGCCGCTCCAGGAAACCCACGATCCCCAGCTCGCTTACCTGTTTCCTGCTGAACTTCCTATCGAAAAAGGGACAAAGCGGACAGCGCGTTACGGAAACGACGCGATCTCCATCCCTTACCTTGGGCCGTAAGCAAAAGCGGTCCTTCCCCGCCA
>DSEZ01000117.1 GCA_011055275.1 Thermoprotei archaeon
GCTTGGCCGGCAACCTAGCTTGGATGAACAACACCCAGCTCAACGCGCTTTACAACACCTTGCCGTGGGAAACCAACAAGGCTGAGCAGCAGCAGGGGGTGGCCCAAGCCTACAGCATAATCTACAACCAGGCGCCATACCTCTGGCTCCCAGAGGGATACACTTACTGGTTCCAGCAGCCGTACCTACACGGTGTTGTATACAACCCGTTCGTTGGGTATAGGTACAACACCATGTACTACTCTAACTACACCATAACATACAACGTGACAACATCGTAGGAGGTAATGAAACGCATGCAGTCTAACTTCATTTTTTTCCTCATTAGAAGAATCATCAATGCCTTGGTTACCTTGGTGCTCCTTGTGCTTCTCGTGTTCGTCCTAATACACGTAATTCTTCCCACGCCGCAGGCGATGGCCAAGGTTTACATAGGAAGTCAGCACTACACAACGGCTGAGCTCAACTCCGTCATCGAAAGGTACGGGCTGAATGAGCCGCTTTACGTTCAATTCTTCAAGTACGTGATCGACGTGTTCACCGGGAACTTTGGACTTGATAGCCTATACAAGGTTCCTGAGATGCAGCTGCTCGATAAGTTCATACCAATTACTTTGGAGTTTGTTCTCATAGCGATCGCGCTCCAGGTGGTCATAGGAGTGTTTGCGGGTGGTTTTGCGGCCATGTACAGGGGACAGGTGCCGGACTGGATAATAAAGGTGCTTTACCTCGTAGCGTGGGCCGCCCCTGTTTTTCTCCTAGCCACCTTGATGCAGTTCGCTTTCGCCTACGACCTGAAGGTCCTTCCGGCGCTGAACATGGCGAACCCCGTTCTAGTACCTCCAAAGCCCATAACCGGATATCCGCTCATTGATGCCGCCATCGAGGGCGACTGGACTTACTTTGACTCGCTGCTTACCCACATGGTTCTTCCGGTGCTTGCCATAGCCATAGCGGGCTTCGGCCTAACGACTAGGATCATGAGGAGTAGCGCGGTGGAGGTTTTCGACAAGGACTACGTGAAACTTGCGTACATGAAGGGCCTAAGCAACGGGAAGGTGCTCTTCGGAACCGTTTTCAGAAACGCACTCATACCCATAGTGACGCTGACAGCCATTCAGTTCGGCTTCGCGGTCTCGGGAGCCGTGGTCATAGAGGACGTTTTTCTGTACAAGGGCATGGGCTTCTTCCTTTACCAGTCCGTCACGAGCATGGACTACGTGGCGATAATAGCAACCACCATAATAGTGGGTATATCGGTGATAATAGCGAACTTCGCGGCCGACCTCCTTTACGCCGTGGTCGACCCGAGGGGAAAGCTGGAATAATGAGGTGACGAGATTGAAGGTAATGGACATAATAAAGAAGGCGCTTGGCTTCAGAGGCGACGTTGATGCGCAGGCTTCAACTAACAGGAGTTCGCAGAACCTCTCGACGTTTTACTACCTCAGGCACAAGAAGGAAGCAATTGTGGGGATGACGATAATAACGGTGTTCGTGGTCTGGTCAGTCATAGAGGGTTCCCTTCAACTCATAGGGGATTACCTGAGGAAGCCTTCACTGGGCTGGGTGCTGCTTCCTCACGATCCCATAGCCTCTCCAAATATAGCGACGAGCCTCTTGCCTCCATCGCTCAGTTACCCACTCGGCACGAACTTTGAGGGGCAAGATATACTTTCGAGACTCATGTATGCGGCTCCAAAGGACGCCATGGCCGCCTTTCTGGTAGTGGTCTCAGCGGTGATAGTGGGAGGACTGCTCGGAATTGCGGCTGGTTACTACGGTGGGTGGATAGACGAGATACTTATGAGGCTTACCGACGCGTTCCTTGCCATCCCTGGGCTCATACTGGCCATAGCCCTTAGCATACTCATAGGCCCGGGCTTTAACTCGGTGCTTATCTCGCTTACCATAATATGGTGGCCCGTTTACGCTAGGCTGTTCAGGGGGCAGACGTTGACGCTGAAGTACAGGGGGTTCGTGGAGATTTCCAGGCTGTTTGGGGTCAGCGAGTTCAAAGTGTTGTTCAAGCACATCTTCATGAACGCAGTAGACCCAATAATAGCTTACATGGCCCTCGACTTCGGCACCGTTATACTCACTTACTCGACGCTTGCGTTCTTGGGAATAGGTGTTCAGCCTCCCTATCCCGAATGGGGATCGATGGCATCCAATGGTCTTAGCTTCTTCCCTAGGGCATGGTGGTACACGTTCTTCCCTAGCCTCACGATACTTCTCGTGGTGATAGGCTTCATACTCTTCGGAGACAGCTTCCAGGACGTGATATCAGGGAGGGTTGTGGATTGAACGCTCTCGAGATAAGGGACCTATCCGTTTACTATAGAACGCCGCTGGGAAAAGTCAAGGTGCTTGATTCTCTGGATGCCGACTTTCCTGAGTCGAAGACGACGGGCATAGTGGGCGAGAGCGGTTCGGGTAAATCTACGCTCGGCTTCGCCATCACGCGGCTCCTGCCTCCTACCGCGGCAGTTGAGGGAAGCATCAAGTACTACGGAGACGACCTCATGAAATTGCCAGCGAAGAAAATGAGGGAGGTCAGGGGTACTGGAGTTTTCATGATAATGCAAGACCCGTTCAGCAGCCTTAACCCGGTGAAGAGGGTTGGCGATCAGTTGCTTGAGGCCTTACAGGTCAGATACGAAAGAAGGGGAGAGGGCTTCGACTACGCAACCGCTAGAAAGGAAGCCCTAAAGAGGCTCAGCGACGTGAAACTCCCGGATCCCGACCTCGTGATGAGCAAGTACCCATATCAGCTATCTGGAGGGCAGATCCAAAGGGTTGTCATAGCTATGGGTCTGCTTCTGGAGCCCAAGGTAATAATAGCCGATGAGCCAACTTCCGCTCTTGACGTAAGCATACAGGCCCAGGTCATCTCGTTGCTCAGGGAGTTGCAGGAGAGCTATGGGATGACGCTGCTCTTCATAACGCATGATTTGGCCGTTGCCACCGCGGTTTCCGATAACGTTATCATACTTTATGCCGGAAGGATAATGGAGCAGGGCAGCATGGCGGACGCCATAAGGAAGCCATTGCATCCTTACACTCAAGGATTACTTAAGAGCTTCCCATCTGGAAACTACAAGGAAGGCAAGCTTTACTCGCTAAAAGGCCTGCCCCCATCGTTCTTCGACCTGCCGTCTGGATGCAGGTTTTCCGACAGGTGCCCGTATGCCTTTGACAGGTGCTACAAAGAAGAACCGCAAGTTTATCGGGTGGAAGATAGAAATGTGAGGTGTTTCCTGTATGACAAGCGTTGAGAAAGAAGAGGCAACTGAGGAGTACATGGTACGCGCTGTGGACCTTACTAAGTACTTCCCGGCGGAGAAGGTAGGTCTGCTGGAAAGGCTAACCGGGAAGAAAGAGAGATACGTGAGGGCCGTAGATCATGTGGACATGCTGCTAAGAAAGGGGCTCACGACAGCCCTTGTAGGGGAGAGCGGATCCGGCAAAACGACCATAGGTAGAATGCTGGCTACGCTGGAAACCCCTACCTCAGGTACCGTTTACTATGGCGATCTAGTCTTGAGTAAGCAAACGTTATCCCAGATACGCAAGAGAGTTCAGATCGTATTTCAAAACCCATATGAAAGCCTAGATCCTAGGATGTCGATAAAGGAGATCGTCGAAGAACCGTTGGTGAAAATAAAATCGGAAGAAAAGGAGAAGCGTGTCAAGGAGGTGCTGTCGGCAGTGGGCCTTAACTACGACGACATATACTACAGAAAGGCGAGAGACCTCTCCGGAGGCCAAAGGCAGAGGGTTGCGGTGGCCCGTGCCATGGCCGCGGATCCCGAGTTCATAGTGCTTGACGAGCCCACGTCAGCGCTCGATGCAAGCGTTCAGTCCCAAGTCCTAAACCTATTGGTTGACCTTAGAGAGGAGTTTGGGTACACTTACCTGTTCATAACTCACAACATGATGGTTGCACGTTACATCTCAGACTACATATACGTTATGTACGCAGGAAAGATCGTCGAGACGGGTAAGACGGAAGAGGTGTTCGAGAATCCGCTCCATCCATACACTAAGCTTCTGCTTAAGTCGGTGCCGCACCTAGAGCCCGGAGCCAGGTTAGAACCCATGAGCGGGGAAGCACCAAGCCTGCTCAATCCTCCTTCTGGGTGTAGGTTTAACCCGCGTTGCCCCTTCGCGACCGAGAAGTGCAGGCAACAGGAGCCGCCACTAGTAGACGTGCAAGGGCACAAAGTTGCGTGCCATCTTTACGATAAGTGACTTTTCCTTTCGCGAAATCCCTTTTATGCCGCTGCGCTTTTTTCCTTTGATATGGAAAACAGGTACATGGGGGTTTCTTCCCTCAGCTGGGCGCAATACCTGATGGAGGATGTGGAAGTTACGCCCAAGAAAAGCGGCACGTTCAGCCTTTCCAGCGGTCAATCTATCACGCTGGAAGAAGGGAAGAAGACTACCATAAAGAGATGGGCGGCTCGTGAACTTGCCGAGTTTCTGGAGGTTCATGAGGAGGCGCTGTCGCCCAAAGAAGTGGCGCTCAGCGCATGGAAGGAGGAAAACGATGCCAGGAATCTGAAAAAGATAGATCCACTTTTCTACTCGAGGGCTTCAGATAGCATGACTAGAGGGGGCGAAAAGGAGCTAAGGGCATCCATAAGCGAGCTCCTGTCGGTTCGCAAGCGGAAGATCATGGAAGCGGCTGTCACGGGAAGAGATGATGCCGAGTTTTACGACTCTATGACGGCCGAGGAGCGCAAGTTCTACGATGACTTGAAAAGATGCGTTGATGGTTGGCAGGAATTCCTGGTTTTGGTTCTCTCGGGGATTTCTCCCATTGAAGGAGGTGGCAAAGTCGGCCGAGAAGCAACAGCAAATCGACGTTGAGGAGGCATTTGGAAACTTCTTGAGGGAATTTTCTGAGCCTGATCCAAAGGACCCGCAGAAAAACGTGGAAAAGTACAGGGATCTTGTGAGGGGCGTTGTCGCCAATAAGTCGAAGAGCCTTGTGGTCGAGTTCAAGGATCTGGTGGCCTTTGATCGCTCGTTGGCATCCGTCATAACTTCAGAGTACGATGCTCACGGTGAGGAGATTGATGCGGCTGCGACGAATTTGCTGGCAGTTGAAAGCCCTGATTACGCGAGCGCATTAAGAACGCTCAAAGTCAGGTTCAGAGACCTACCTGAAAAGACACCCATGCGGCGCCTCAGAAGTGACGTGCTTGGGAAGCTCGTTGAGTTTAAGGGCGTGGTCGTAAGAGCGTCAAGGGTTTCTCCATACGTTCAGAAGGCCGTTTATCAGTGCATGAGCTGCGGGACCACCGTTGAAATAACGGAGGGAAGGCGCATGAGGCCACCCGCCGTTTGCCCCAACCCCTCATGCCCTAGCCATCAGACAGGCATAACGCGCTTCAGGTTCCTTCTGAAGGAGAGCGTTCTGGTTGACAGGCAGAGGATAAGGGTTCAAGAAGAACAAGAGGAGGTCCCACCAGGCCAGTTGCCCACGTACGTGGACGTGGAGCTCTTCGATGACGTGGTTGACGTGGCTAGACCTGGGGACAGAGTTGACATAGTTGGCGTGCTGGAGGGAGAGCCAAGCCCCACGGATCCGCAGGATCGCATATTGGACACTTACTTTGTGGCCAATTACATAGAAGTTGTAGATAAGGGTTTTGAGGAAGTCCAGATAACCGATGAGGACGTAAAGCGCATAAAAGAGCTGGCGGCACTTCCCGACGTAAAGGAGAGGATATTATCTTCTATTGCCCCTCAGATATACGGCTTAGGCTACGTTAAGGAGGCCATAGCCCTCTCAATGTTTGGTTCTCAGCCCGTTTACGCTCCCGATGGTACTAGAATAAGGGGAGATATCCACATATTGCTGATAGGCGATCCGGGTGTGGGAAAGAGCCAGCTTCTTCAGTTTGCCGCAAAGCTCGCCCCAAGGGGTATATACACTTCAGGAAAGGGAAGTAGCGCTGCTGGATTAACCGCGGCCGTGGTCAAGGACCAAAAGGGCGAATTCATGCTTGAAGCTGGGGCTATGGTACTCGCTGACGGTGGGATAGCTTGCCTGGATGAGGTTGACAAGATGGACGAAAACGACAGGGTGGCCATACACCAAGCCATGGAGCAGCAGGTCACTTCCATAGCCAAGGCGGGCATAGTGGCCTCTTTGAACACGAGGGCCTCGGTGATAGCTGCAGCAAACCCCAAGCTTGGGCGCTACATGGATGACAGGACCGTAGGGGATAACGTGAACTTGCCGGTTACGATCCTCTCGCGTTTCGACCTTATATACATAATCAAGGACAAGCCTGACTCGCTCACGGACAAGATGCTCTCAGATCACATACTTAAGGTGCACATGGTGCCCGAGCAAAAGCCAGCCATACCACCTCAGCTTCTGAGGAAATACATAAGCTACGCGAGAAGGTACGTGGCCCCTACCTTAAGCGAGGAAGCTGCGAACGCGCTGCAGGAGTTCTTCCTTAAGATGAGGGAGAGAAGCGTCTCATCAGATTCTCCTGTGGCCATAACCCCTAGGCAGCTGGAAGGGCTGATAAGGCTTACGAAAGCTGAAGCCAGGCTCAGGCTTAGGGACACGGCCACCGTTGAGGATGCCCAGGAAGCCATAAACCTGACCAAGATGTACCTGAGCCAGGTCGGTATCGATCCCGAAACCGGCATGCCGGATATAGGCCCGGTGACCACTGGCATGACGCACACCCAGCAGAACAGGGCATCCCTGTTCTTGAAGACTCTTGAGGAAATGCTTGACGAAAGCAAGGGCGAGGACGTTGAGCTTGAGAAATTCAAGGAGGAATTGGCCGAAAAGGGAATGGGAGAGGCCGAGTTCGAGAGGCTTTACAGGTCTTTCCTAAGGGATGGCGAGATCTTTGAGCCGAGTCCTGGAAAGGTTAATTACGTAGGGAGGAGAAAGAAGTATGAGCGAAGGTCTCTGGGTAGAGAAGTACAGGCC
>DSEZ01000118.1 GCA_011055275.1 Thermoprotei archaeon
AAGGCGCCATCAGGCGCCTATATCGCAGGATTTCCATTTGTCGTAACCAAAAAGTCGCTGCTTAAAGTGTATCCGGTTTACTTCGCTAAGTATAATCAGCCAAACCACGACGAAGAAATCACCTTTTTAAAAGAAAGACTGCCGGCGCTTCTAAAGGAAAAGGACGTAAGGGTTATAGGAGATGCTGAGCTCGCCAAGGCGCTAAAGGAATTAGGACTATCAGTTAGCTTTGAATCGGTGGAGGCATAAGCTTCAAATAGAGATTCACACGTAAAGTGTTCCCTGTCCCGCGCTTCCGCTCTCCTGTATTAGCTTCTTCTTTTCAGCCTCGCTTATCTCCTGCTCAATCCTCCTGGCGTCTTTCTCGAGCTCAGCAACGTCAATGCTCTTCCCGTAGACCTTCGAGAAGACCTTAATGGCGTTGGCCGCCCCCATTGGATCCGGCCTGTTGGGATCAACGTATGATAAGATAGATAAGGCTGGTACTTCGTAGGCTTCAAAGAAAGCCATGAGCGTAGCGATTGGGCCAACTACCAGCAACCCCTTCTCTATAGTTGGCGGAAGCGAGTCTCCCTTCGAGCTCACGTCGTAACTAGATGTATAGGCTACCCTCGCGAGCTCGCCCTCGTTTTTCTTAAACTCGTTCATAAGACCACCGAACAGAATGGCTTCTCTCACTCCCTTGCTCTTTACCCACGAGCTAACCCTACGCAGCAAGATCCCGCGCTCCCTTTGATCTGGGACGACCTCAGGCACGAGCATTACCATATCGTCCGCCACGTAAAAAGTGTAGGGAAGGGTGAGCTTCCCATCATCCATGGAGACCAAAGGTGGTAGCAGGTCCGATAGTATATATCCAACGCGTCTCGCGTTTAGTTGCTTGACCATGTGAGATACGGCTATGTATCCAGCAAATCCTATGCCTTGGAAGCCCGTGATGAATATCTTATCCTTAAGGACTGACGGGTCCTCTTTTAAATGAAACTTTATAAACATTTAATTCACTATAGTCATATCTTTTTGCTTTATAAGCTCAACTGTTCAGAGCAGCGAACGCTGAACCCCTTATGCACGGGATACCGCTCAAAATACGCGCTGTGCTAAGCCCGGTCTTCCCTCACGCGTCAAGGATCAGCTAGGGATTCGCTCAGCTCTTGACGGAGTAATAACTTATTTGTAGGTATATTATTTATTTTGTAAATGTCTAGTAAGAGCGAGACCGTGATCAGAATCCACGGTGCAGGCTTGCAGATAGGAAGGGAAGCGATCAGCGTTTCTAACGATGGCGCTACCGTGCTATTGGACTACGGTGTTTTGATGACCGATCGGAAGCCCGAGTTTCCCGAAAGGGTAACTCCTTCCTCGATCAACGCGGTGTTCTTGTCTCACGCGCATCTCGATCACTCAGGCGGCCTCCCTCTTCTCTACCTGAGGGGAGGACCACCAATTTACACTACGACGCTTACCGCGAAAATAACAACGCTGCTCATAGAGGACATGCTAAACATATCAAGATATTACGTTCCCTATGAGGACCTAGAGCTCAGGGAAATGCTTGACCACGTCCATCCCATAACCTTCAATCAAAAAGTTCACGTAAAGGGCATAGAACTCGAGGGAATAAATGCGGGTCATATACCCGGTTCCCTCATGGCAAAGGTCAGGACAAAGAACTCGACAATCCTCTTCACAGGAGATTTTAACACTACCGATACAAGGCTGTTGGCAGGCGCAAAGGTAGACCTCTCAGACGTTGACATATTGATAATGGAAAGCACTTACGCGTCAACGGATCACCCTGAAAGGAGCCAACTTGAAAGAGATTTCGCCTCAAAGGTGAAGGAGATCGTAGAGGGAGGTGGCATTGCGCTTGTACCGGCTTTCGCGGTGGGGCGCTCGCAGGAGATCGTATCGGTCCTTAGGGCGCAAAACTACGATGGCCCCATTTATCTAGACGGAATGGCAAGAGAAGCCGCGAAGATCATGAAAGGATTTCCGAAGTACATCAAAAACTACGATGAATTTACAAAGGTAATGAAGAGCGTTAGGCTCGTTAAGGGGAACAGGGAAAGGCAAAGGGCCATACAGAAGCCTGGAGTGATAGTCAGCCCAGCAGGAATGCTCAGGGGCGGCGCGGTGATGTTCTACTTGGAGCACATAATCAAAGACCACAAGAACGGGATATTCCTCGTAAGCTTCCAGATACCCGGCACGCCTGGTAGGGTGCTTCTCGACACGGGAAAGATCGCCGTGGAGGGCAAGCTCATAGATGCCAGTGACATGACGTACTTCTACGACTTCTCTGCTCATTCGGGAAGAAAAGAACTGCTAGACTTCGTAAAGCAATTAAAGGGAGGGGCCAAGGTCATATTGATACATGGAGAACCGGAGACAACCAAAGCTTTTCAGGACACGCTTAGGGGAATGGGCATAGACGCCGTGGCCGCCAACAACGGCGACTCGTTTACCGTGTGAATGCTGAAAAGGGCAAAATCGCAACCAATTTTCCCATTTCTCGAAGAGACCGCGAAGAAGTCTCCAGAGCAAGCCTTTTTTAATCAGGTGATTTTTGATGGGCCCGCTGGGGATCGAACCCAGGACCTCCACTGTGTGAGAGTGGCGTCCCAACCACTAGACCACGGGCCCAGGCGCTTTGAACGAGCGCATCCAACGCGCT
>DSEZ01000119.1 GCA_011055275.1 Thermoprotei archaeon
GCGCGGAGCACGGGGCCAGTCATCGCGGTTAACTGGGAACTGTTTCCTGCCGCTCTCTCCGTTGGCCGCTTCTTCTCATTCCCGGTTTACTTCATCCCTCACAGCTTCGAGTTGCAGAGGGGTAATTCGTCATCTCTTTTGAGCATGGCCATAAAGGAGTTGGAAAAGCTGGCGGTAAGCGCAGCCCAGGACACGCTTCTCTTTGGAAGGGAAATCGCTGAGTACTATTACAAGACGGGAGGAAACAGCGACACTGCGGTGGAGCTTCCTGTTGAACAGGTTCAGCCCTTCAGAAAAAAGGAACTCGCCGAATCCCTTATGAAGGTACTCGGGCAATATTTAAGCGAGGGCGCACTTCATAGGTAAGGCCCTTCCGTACTTGTTAGCGTTTGCCCTTTCCAGCTCTTTCTTCGAGTCCTCGAAGAGCTTCATATGGAGAGAACTCACCTGTGATAACTAACTGCTTGTTGTAGGACCTTCAATAGCGTTTGGGCTGGGCTTATCTCGCTTATCACCATCTGTATGCCAGTGGTTAGAGCCCTTGTTGATCGCGCGATTTAGCTCTAAGCGCGATTATCTCATATGCCGAAACCTCTATGAGAAATCATGTAATAACCCGGCAAATTGGAAAGAGTTAAAGGTAGCCCACGTAGGTACATATGAAGGTCAAGGGCATTGCGCTTATTTTCGGAGGCATTACTTTCTCGCAGCTTTTCGCGGTCATAATAGCCTATCTCACCAAGCCCATAACCATAGTGTCCATCAACCCAGACGGAAACGTCACAGCAATAGTCAACAGCACCACCGAGAGCCTTCCAGCGTCAAACATAACCTCGCACATGATAGTTCAATCAATTTCTCCATTCGGTTTAGGTACCTTTGGCTCGCTCCTTGTTTCGGCGACCCTTGTGATTGGATCTCTGGTGGCCGCTTTTCTCTTGGTCCTGCTACTGAGAAGGGGTTACATAAATTACGTCATTTCGGGCATTCTTGGAGTGGCTACGTTTCTGCTGAGTTATTACGTGGCTTCTTTCTTCTTGGGTTATTATTCTGCAATATCCATAGGGGTGCCTCTCGTCTTTGCCAGCATAATAGCGGCCTATGGGCTTTATCCGAGGCGGTTTCGTGGATGGCTTCAGTTACTGGTCAATGTCCTTGTTCTTCTCAATGGCGCGGAGCTTGGCTTCTTTCTTGCGGTCTCGTTTCAAAAACTCACCATAATATTTCTGGCCTTTCTGTTTTCAGCCTATGACTTTTACTCCGTGTTTAGAGGGCCGATATCGAGGATGCTCGGGAAGCCCAGCGCCCGTGCGGAGGACCAAGAAGAAGTTGTGGAAAGGCCCGAGAGGGGCTTCCTTGGGCCAATGCTCGTGAACTTTGGGGAGATCGAGATGGGGCTTGGGGACATAACCTTTTATTCGATGATGCCGACCGCAATATTCGCTGAGGGCATGGGTATGGGATTAACCCTATTGGAAATGCTTCTCATAGACGTCGGGGTCGCGGCCACGCTCGTGTTGCTAAGGAAGGTCAGGCCCCTGCCCGGGCTTCCAATACCGCTTCTCCTCGGAGTCATCGCTTTTCTGGCGTGAGCTCGGCAAAAGCTTAACGGCATGTCTCATGAATAGATCATGGTAAAGATAGCGGCTGTGGGCACGGGTAGCATTTTTCAGAGAATGCACCTTCCATCTTATCCTTCAGTTGAAGGCGCAGAGCTTGTGGCGCTAGTGGACGTGTCTGATCAAAGCCTGAAGGCCACAAAAAAACTCATGCTTCAGCTTTACGAGGACAAGGCGAAGGAGCTGGAGACCGTTGATCCAGATAGAGCTGAGCTGCTAAGAGCGGCCGCAAGTTCAATTAAGACGTACTCATCGCTTGAGGCAGCGCTTGGCGCGGAACAGATAGACCTGCTTGACGTTTGCACTCCTCCAAAGTATCACGAACAGGTCGTGGACGCGATAAAGAGGGGAGTTGGGGTCATGGTCGAAAAACCCATGGCTTACTCATACATAGAGGCGAAGCGCATATGGGATGCCGTGAAGGAAAGCCACGCCTTCTATCAGCACAATGAGCAGGAAATCTTTGACCCGTTTTATTATACTTCAAGGAAGGTGGTACAGGGAGGAGGTGTTGGCGAGCCCTTGCTGGTATCTGTGAGCTTTGCTCACTACGGGCCCGAGAACAGGAAGTGGTTCTGGGACTGGACCGTTTCGGGAGGGGGTACGTTGGTGGACATGGCCACTCACTCCATAACTGTGGGATGGTTCCTTGCCGGATTCGAGAAGAGGATAACTCAGGTTAGGACTGTTGCCCCCCATGGTATATCTCAGAGGATGAGTGACCGTCTAATAGACGGCAGGTTTAGAAGCTTTGAAGTTGAGGATGACGCTCACTTGGAGTTGAGGCTCGAAGGGGAAAAAGGCGACTGGGTAACCTTGCTTGCGGAGGGATCTTGGTCAGGCAGGGATTCAATTCCCTTCATGGTCCAGGGAACGGCTGGCGTAATCAAGGGGGAACCCGAGAACAGGAAGCTTGAAGTGGTTGACGCTTTCGGATACGAGAGGGAAGTGGCCGTGCCAAAGTGGAACAGCTTCGAGATGGAGTTATCAAATGCCGTTAGTTGCGTAAAGGACGGAACGCGCTCCATTTCCGATGAGGACATAGGGCTTCAGACAACCGTTGCCATGGGCGCTGCATACCTGTCGGAGCTGAAGGGAAGGGTGGCCGTAACTCCGGAGGAGTTCAGAGACTTTGCCGAGACTTTTGATGGCGGAGAGGAGTTGGTTAAGGCCCTGATCAAGGGAGTTAAGAAGGGCGACAACAGTTGAGGATGGCGGCCCTGATAAGCGGAGGAAAGGATTCTTGGACGGCCTTTCAGATGGGAAGGCAGGCCGGACACGACGTCGTGGTTGCGGTCAACATGCGTTCCCCTAACAGCTGGAGCTACATGTACCACACGGTTAACTCGTGGGTGGTCGAGGTACAGGCCATGGCAGCAGGGGTCCCCCTTGAGGTTTTTTACACGAGAGGAGTTAAGGAAGAAGAGGTCGACGACCTAGCTTACTACTTGTCTCAAGTTAAGAAAAGGTGGGGGATAGAGGGGCTTTCCATAGGTGGCATAAGAAGCAGGTACCAAGGAGATAGAATAGGTAGGGTATGCGAGCAGCTTGGGCTTGAACTGTACGCGCCGCTTTGGCATAAGGACAGCGAGTGGCTGTTGAGGGAGTACCTAAGGAGAAAGATGAAGGTCATATTTGTGTTGGCCTCGGCGCTTGGGATCGGCCCCAACTGGCTCGGGAGACAGCTTGACGAGAAGGCCATCGAGGAACTCATGGTTCTCAACAAGAAATGGGGGGTCGACCCGACTGGAGAGGGAGGAGAATATGAGAGTTTAGTGCTTGACGCGCCGTTCTTCAGGAAATCCATAAGAGTGGAAGAAGCCGAGAAGGTATGGAGGGTAGATACGGGAACCTATGTCATAAAGCGCGTGAGGCTTGTTCCGAAGTCGCCTATGGCCTGAGATATACAACGATGTCAGACACGTTAGTTCCCGTGGGACCCGTGACTATGAGGTCGCCGCTTTTTTTCAGGTATTTGTACGAGTCATGTCTCATTAGGTACGCCTCAGGGTCCCCAAGGGACCGAGTGGTGGCGTCAACCAGAGCTCCGGCCGCGTCCGTGGGACCATCGACACCATCTGTTGCCAGGGCCCCAAGCGTCTCTTTTCCCTCGAGGCGAAGCGAAGCCCAAAGTGCCAGCTCTTGGTTTCTTCCGCCCCTTCCAACCGGACCTGCGAGCGTTACCGTGGTCTCTCCTCCGGCAATTATTACTCCTTTGAAGTTTTGCGATAAAATAAAAGA
>DSEZ01000120.1 GCA_011055275.1 Thermoprotei archaeon
GCCTCAAGGAACTTGTCAAAAGCCCCGGTGTACGGAACGCTATACCAGTCGTCCTTGTTTATGACACCATGCGTCTGCTCTTCCAGCTCCTTTATCATGCCGGGGATCGTGATCCTCATGCTCTCCCTCGCCTTATCGGGCATCCTTCCGACCAACGAAACGGGCTGGAAGTTCACAGCCCTCACCACGTCAAGGTGGTTAAGGGCGAAGTTCACCATGGCGCCCAGCTCTTGGTCATTTATACCCCTTATGACGGTCGGCACGAAAACTATCCCTAGCTCGGCCTTCCTGGCCGCGTCCAAAATGAAGGGTATCTCCCAGTGGTTCTTGGGGTTGGCCCTCATGCTTACCCCGTCAAAGCTGAGGTAGAGCGTGTTGACGCCCGCGTACCTCAACCTCACGGCGAGGTCGGGATTCAGACCAAGGTTTATGCCCGTTGTGTTCAGCTGTACCTGCTCAAAACCGGCTTCCCTGGCGGCCTTCACTATCTCGACTATCTGTGGGTGCATGGTGGGCTCACCGCCAGTGAGCTGTATGGCGTTGGGAGGAATAGGGCGCTGCGCCCTCAGGTTCGCGAAGAGCTTCTTAAACTCGTCTAGGGTCGGCTCGTAAATGGGCTCTCCCTCCTTCGCGTAGAAGAAGCAATACCAGCAATTCAAGTGGCACCTGTTTGTGACGACCACGTTTGCAAGGGCGGTATGCGATAAGTGCCTCTGACACAGCCCGCAGTCGAAGGGGCAGTTTGCCCCCAGCGTGTCGGGAATGTAGTTGGGGTTCTCCAGTCCCCTTCCGTTGTACTGCAGCTTGCTCATCTTGTCGTAAAGATAGTAGTCCTCCCAGTACTTCTCGATAAATAGGCCATGTTCAGGGCACTCCTTCCTTATCATCACGTAATCTCCGTCCCTGTAAATCACTCCGTCTATTATCCGCTTGCACACGGGGCATACCGTCTTTGTCCTTCCAAGCACAGGCATTTTCTCGAGCTCATCTTTGCTCCTGTGATAAACCTCAAGGGAGAGATCATTTGCCCTCTCAGAACTAACGGTTTGCATAAGCTTCTCATGCCCGCTTATTTTAGGGTATTTGCCTAATAACCTTCTTATTTGTGTTAGGGCCTTGCTTTACTACCCTTGCGACCAACGAAAGCCATACCTCATCGCCTTCGCGAGGAATAGGTACGTACCTCCTCCAGCAAATAAAGCCATGTACCATCCAAAATCGCTCAAGGGGCCAAATCCCAACAGCGCTCCGGATACCGGTATAGCGGCGCCTAGAGCCGTCGCCACCAAAGCCATAGCATTTATCCCGTTGTTATACCAGTAAGCCCCGCCCCTCAAGAAGAGGTCGGCCAGGGAGAGCTTTCTCTTCCTAATTATCCAGTAATCAACCATCATCACGCCGGCCACGGAACCCAATGCGCTCCCGAGAACGTTTAGCGCGTTCAATATGTTTGTGGCGCTTGTGTACCAGTACCACGGGGCGAACGCCACGCCCACCAATGACGCCAGCACCGATGCCTTCCTCCAATTGAGCTTTGGGAAGAAGGAAAGCACGTCGTAAACTGGGGAGACTAGGTTTGCGGCAACGTTAACCCCGACGGTGGCCGCTATGAGCGTCACCCCTATGGCAGCTGAAATCAACTTGTTAGCCGACAAGAGGTACATTATGTTCACAGGATTAACGTAGGTTATGGCCTCTGAGGAGGGGATGTGAAACACGTATATCAGCGACGATATGGTTCCAGCCGCTACGAAAGAAAAGGCCACGAAGATCACGGGAAAGCCTATGGCTTGGCCTATTAACTGATCACGCTGTGACTTGGCAAACCGCGTGAAGTCCATTATGTTAACTACCAGCGTCGAGTAGGCGCCGGCCAAAGAGGCTACCGCCAAGGCCATGGAGTAGGGACTAGCGCTGGGATGCGCCAAAGAAGACACGTAAGTTAGCGCCTGAAGCCCATGCGCTAGGTAAAGGCCATATGCCATCATGCCCACGAAGGACGCCAATATGACAGGCCCCAACACCAGCTCGAAGTACTTAACCTCCTTCATTCCCCTGAACAGGGCAAGCAAGTTGACCAGCCAGAAGGCCGCAAAGGAAATGGCCATGTTCAGGGGCATTCCGATCAACGTTTTCAGTTAATGAAGACCACCACGGAAAGTAAAGTCCCATAACCGAGCTGATAAGCGTGGCACCGACGTAAGTCTGTATCGCGAAAAAGAAGAAGGCCGAAAATACCCTCAACACTATGGGTATGTATGATCCCCTAATACCGTAGGAGACCCTTATGCTCGTGGGAAAGGGTATACCCCACTTGGCTCCCATGTGGCCGTTGAGGTACATGGCCACGAGTTCCGTTCCATAGGCCAAAGCGGTGATCACGAGGGCAAGGATGGGACCGAATTCGAAGGTAAGCAGCCCTGCTATCTCGAACTGCACCACGTTGTGGACCATGCCAGCCCATACGGTCGTAAAGCTAACCCAACTCCAGTCCCTTGACCTCTTTGGAACGGGAGCTAGGTTGTCGTTGAAGTACCGCTGATCTACGTTAGCCCTTCCTTGGCCGTAATCATCGAGATCCAAAGCGACTTCTTCCTTCATAACGGCGTTATTACATAGCTTTTAAGGCATTGGCATGTGCAGATACGGGAACACACCTAATAACGCCGTGATAAATGCACACATGTACGATGTTGTTTACTTGGGCGGAGGACCAGGAGGCTACGTGGGCGCGGTGACCAGCGCTTCTCTGGGAAAGAAGGTGGCTGTGGTGGAGAGGAAGAAGATCGGTGGGACGTGCGTTAACGTGGGCTGCATTCCCGCAGATGCGGCGCTTTCCAACGCGTCGCTTTCGCATTACTCCGGCAACGGTGGCTTCGCGTCGCCCATAAAGGTAGACTTCGCGCTCAACGTAAAGAGGGCAAAGGAGATCTCCGAAAAGACCGCGGAGCTTGCGCAGTCAGTGCTGGACTCGCTGGGAGTTGATGTGATCTCGGGAAACGGTTCGGTTAAGAGCGGCGGGGTCAAGGTTAATGGGCAAGAACTAGAGGCAAGCTCGGTCGTCATAGC
>DSEZ01000121.1 GCA_011055275.1 Thermoprotei archaeon
ACCCCTCAGCTTTTATACTCTATTGGCTCTATGAATTATGTCTGGTAGAAAGTGGGTAGTGACCTCAGCTTGGCCTTACGTTAACTACGAGCCCCACCTAGGTACCCTAATACATCTGCTTTCGGCTGACGTTTTCACGCGTTACCTGAGGATGCAGGGCGATGATGTGGTGATGGTCAGCGGCTCGGACGAGCACGGAACGCCGATTGAAGTAGAGGCTGTTAAAAAGGGAGTTGATCCCAAGCAGATAACCGACGAAAACCACAAGAAGATCCTTGAAATACTCAAGGCTTGGGAAATAAACTTCGATAACTACACGCGTACGGAAAGCGAAGTGCACAAGTCCTTTGTTAGAGATTTTTACGACAAGGTCTACAGGAACGGTTACATTACGAAGCGCGAGATCGAGATGCCCTACTGCGAGGAAAAGAAGATGTTCCTTCCCGACAGGTTTGTGGTAGGTACTTGCCCCTATTGCGGTTATCCCGAGGCCCATGGAGATCAGTGCGATAACTGCGGGAGGTTGCTGGAGCCAAAGCTCTTGATAAACCCGAGGGGGGTTTTCTGCGATGAGCCCATAACCTGGAAGAGTACTTACGAGTGGGACTTTGACCTGCCCGCCTTTTCCGATAGGCTCGAAGCCTACATAAAGTCTAATGACGCGTTGCCTGACAACGCGAAAAGCACGAGCCTTGCCATGATAAGGGACGGGCTCAAGCCTCGTTCTGTGACGCGCGATAACCGCTGGGGCATACCTGCACCTTTCCCGGGCGCCGAGGGAAAGACAATTTACGTTTGGATGGAGGCAGTTCTTGGTTACGTATCCGCCACGAAGGAGTACTTCGAGCTCAGGGGTGAGTCAGATAGGTGGAAGGATTACTGGTTCGATAAGAAAACGAGGTTCGTTTGCTTTGTGGGAAAGGACAACATCCCCTTCCACACCATAATTTTGCCCGCCCTCCTGATGGCTTCCAACGAGGACTACGTCCTTCCGTGGACGGTTAGCTCAACGGAGTTCATACTTTTCGGCGGAGAGAAGGCGTCGAAGAGCAAGAAGAAGGGCATATGGAGCGATGAGGCCCTTTCGGCCATGCCTGCCGAGTACTGGAGGTTCGTGCTCATGCAGGTAAGGCCGGAGAGCAAAGATACCTCGATAACGATTGAGTCATCCATGGGAAGGGTCAACTCCGACCTCAACGACACGCTGGGAAATTACGTCCATAGGACACTCACCTTCGTGGATCAGTTCTTCGGCGGCCACATACCTGATCCAGGAGAGCTTGACACGGAAAGCAGAGAACTGATGAGCTACGCCAAGGAAAGGGCCAAGGCCTATACGGAGGCCAT
Source organism: Thermoprotei archaeon (assembly GCA_011055275.1). Classification (GTDB taxonomy): domain Archaea; phylum Thermoproteota; class Thermoprotei_A; order Marsarchaeales; family UBA168; genus UBA168. The sequence goes on from DSEZ01000121.1 coordinate 1,348, forward strand.
GGATAGAACATCCCTCTCATCAGCAGTGGAAGAGATGCTCGCGCTCGCGAGGGCGGGAAACAGGTACGTTAACGAGAGGGAGCCCTGGAAGCAGGTAAAGGAAGGAAAGGGCAGGGACACGATTTACGTGGCGAGCAATTTGGCAAAGGACATAGCGCTTATGCTCTATCCCATAGCTCCGTCATCGGCTTTAACCATGTTGTCCTTCCTTGGGCTCAGCCCAAGCTGGAAGGCGGTGGACAGTGAGCTCTCCCCGGGTAGCAGTGTTTCCAAACCGCATCCAGTCTTTTCCAAGATCTCGCCCAAGAAGCCCATCGAGCCGCTACTTCCCGAGATAGGCATAGAGGATTTCCAGAAGATCGACATAAGGATAGGAAAGGTGATAAGCGCTGAAAGGGTACGGGGATCGAAGAAGCTCTTGCGCATAAAATTTGACTTTGGAGGGTTCACGAAGACCACTCTGGGCGGGCTTGGGCTGAAATACGAGCCAGAGGAGCTCATAGGCAAAAAGATCGCCGTTCTTGTCAACATAAAGGGCAGGGAGATGATGGGCGAGAAGTCGGAGTGCATGGTGCTGGCTGCCGAGGGAAGCGATGGGTCGCTTGGCATACTAGTTCCCATGCGCGATGTTCCTGAAGGCTCGAGGATACATTGAGGCGAATTTTTTGAGGATATTTGATCTTCACGTTCACACGGTTTTTTCCGAGGACTCAGTGAACGAGCCACAGCACATAATAGCCTTCGCGAAGCGGAAGGGACTGTCAGGCTTTGCGGTTACTGATCATAATACCACGAAAGGTATCGCCGCGTTCAAGGATGAGAAGGAGCTAATAGTGGTGCCAGGCGTGGAGATCAGCACGGCAGTCGGGCACCTTCTGGGCCTCGGCATTTTCGAGTGCCCAGCTAAGG
>DSEZ01000122.1 GCA_011055275.1 Thermoprotei archaeon
TGCCGAACGCAGAGCGGGCAACCGCCTCCGGATCGGAGGTAAAGGCCGAAAGAGCCACCCTTTGGAACTCGCCGGCCTTTTCGCAAAGCCTTTCAAGAGCGTATGAAAGCGCTATCCCTCTCTTGTTGTTCGTAACCTCTTGACACTCGTCGATGACCACGGCCCTAACGTTCTTGAGAAAAACCGCAAGCGACGGACTTATCAGGAGACCCTCAAGAGATTCGGGAGTAGTTATCATTACCCTTGGGGGGTTCTTGCTAATCTTGCTCTTCTCCCAACTTGTGGTATCACCGTGCCTGAGGGCTACGCTTAATCCAAGCGCCCTGCCTAGCCTCCTGAGCCTCAGCAATATGTCCCGATTAAGCGACCTAAGCGGGGTGACATATATCAGCGTTGAAGAATTATCCCTTAGCATCTTATCCATCAAGGGAAACATGGCCGCCTCGGTCTTCCCGCTTCCCGTGGGGGCTATAACCAACACGTTTTGGCCCGAACTTATCAAGGGAATGGCAAGCCTTTGAACCGCGTTGTTGTCGCTGTACCCAAGCTCCTTCAGCACAGCCGCGGTCTTCTCCGATAAAAAATCAGCCAACATTTTTTACTTTAATGCCTTCTTCTTTCAGAGAGCATGACGTAAATCAGCGCTAAGGCTATAACTGCAAAGGCAAGGTAATAGCCGATGTTGATGATCAGGCTAATCGACAACTCACTGCCCTTTCTTAAATCACTATTAAGTTTTCGGTTTGCTTGGCTCGCAAAGCTTTACTATCCTGCGAACGGCATTGGGAACCGAGCTCTCGAACCAAACTGTGTGATCCTTATGATCTATTAAGATCACGTTTTCGTTCCATAGGGTTTGCCTGATCTTGTCGGCCTCAGCGAACTGCTTCTTCTGGCGCAAGAGAAAGCGCTTCTCGACAAGGTCACGATGCCTTTCATCGACCTGAGGCAGCGTAAATCCCAGCAGCTCAGCGGCATACTCATAACCCTTCCTCACGATTTTGGCGTCTTCAATTGTGAGCCCATCCCTCGCGGAAGCCACTTTACCCACAAAAGAGGACCAGGCGTTCAGGTCTGAAAGGGCCATGGGTGTGTTAAGGTCATCGGAAAGATTGGAAAGCAAATCGTGCTCCAACTCCATTTCTCTTTCAGGCAGCTCGCCGCTTGAAAGCTCAGGTGACGCTGGTGTTGGGCACAGCGCCTCGGCATACGACGCCTCTATCTGAAGCCAGTTGTTCGCTGCCGCCTCCATGAGCTCTTCGGTGTAGGTCAGAGGAGCGCGATAAGGGGCCGAAAGCAAAAATAGCCTCACCGAGTTCGGCCCCCAACGGGCCACGGCGTCGCCTATAGTAATGAAGTTCTTAAGAGATTTTGACATCTTCTCTCCCCCTATGTTTAGAAGACCTACATGCATCCACGAAAGGGCAAACGTCTTTCCCGTTGCTGATTCGCTCTGAGCGATCTCGTTCTCGTGATGCGGAAATATGAGATCCTCTCCACCTCCGTGTATGTCGATCTCATCGAGGTACTTCATGGACATCGCAGAGCACTCTATGTGCCATCCCGGCCTTCCATCTCCCCAAGGAGATTTCCAGTGCGGTTCCGCCGGGTCTCCCTTGTAAAACTTCCAAAGGCTGAAGTCCAAAGGGTCCTCTTTTTCGGGATCAGGCTCGATCCTTGCTCCTTTTTTCAGGTTTTCGACCGATTGATGAGAAAGCTTGCCATACCCTTGGAACTTCTGAACTCTGAAGTAAACCCCACTGGATGTCGTGTAAGCATATCCCCTTTGCTCTATCTTTGATATGAGGTCCTCTATTTCTCTTACATGCTGCGTGGCACGAGGGTAAACGTTCGCGTCCATGACGTTAAGCTTGTGCATGTCCTCAAAGTAGAGCGCTATATACTTATCTGCGATCGCTTCCGCCGACATTCCAAGATCGCGAGCCTTGGCTATTATGCGATCATCGATGTCAGTGAAGTTTTGCACGTACTTCACGGAATAACCGTTCTTCGCCAACACGCGTCTAAGCACGTCAAAGACCACGAAAACCCTCGCGTGACCTAGGTGCGGCCTGTCGTATACGGTAAGACCGCACACGTATATACCCACCCTTCCCTCCTTGTTAGGAACTGGGACCTTCGCCCTTCTCATCGTATCGAAGATCTGAACCTGCATGTTACTCCCACTCAAAGCACAGCTCCAACCTTTTAAGTTGTGGGGCCGGCAGAAGGCCCATTATATCCGTGGGGGCTCAGTCGCTCCGCCCAGCAATCGTAGCATCAAGCTGCGGGTTTTGCGGAATCCGATTTCCTGCTTCTTGGTTTTGGAGCCTCGTCCTTGCTTTGGTTTTCCGCAGAGCCTGATGCTATCTCTTCATTTTCCTGCTCTCCCTGAGGGATCTCGGAAGCCTGTGATGGCTGTACA
>DSEZ01000123.1 GCA_011055275.1 Thermoprotei archaeon
GGCCGTCCTCAGAAAGAAGGGATACCCTGCGGTTGCTTGGTCAACCGCCGTGGAGACTGCTCATCAACCCAACGAGTACTGCAAGATCTCCGACCTTCTTGCGGATGCTCAGGTCTTTTACGCCATGGCCGCAGACAACTCCACTTGAGCTTCGAAAGCTTATAACCTATTTTTTTCTTTTATTATGGATTACGTTAACCTAGGAAACACGGGAATTAAGGTATCGAGCATAGGAATAGGCGCGTGGCAGGCAGGCGGGAGCTTCTGGGGCTCCGACGTCAACGACGAAAGCGCCGTAAGGGCACTAGTAAAAGCCCATGAGCTGGGCGTGAACCTGATAGACACGGCGGAGGCCTACGGAGACGGCCACTCAGAAGAGGTCGTGGGCAAGGCCATAAAACAGATAGGAAGGGACAACGTCGTTGTGGCCACCAAGGTTCACGGGGGCCACCTTCATCACGACGATCTCCTAAAGGCCGCGGAAAACAGTGCGAAAAGGTTGGGTGTATCTGAAATCGATCTTTACCAAGTTCACTGGCCTGATCCATGGGAGCAAGTCCCCTTGAGGGAAACCATGAAGGCCATGGAAGAGTTGTACAAGAAAGGACTCATAAGGGCGATAGGCGTTAGCAACTTCGCCGTTAGGGATCTCAAAGAGGCCAGGGAGCACCTTTCGATAGTTGACATAGCTTCGAATCAAGTGCGTTACAACATGCTGCAGAGGGAAATAGAGGAAGAAGTGCTTCCATACTGCAAGAGAGAAAACATAACGGTGCTAGCCTGGAGCCCTTTGGCACAGGGAGCGCTTACGGGCAAGTACGGGCCCAATAGAAGGCCATCGGACGACGTGAGAAGGGGCAACAAGCTGTTCTCAGATTCCAATATATCTGTGGTGGAGAAGCTCATCCCAGTTCTAGAGGAAATTGCTAGGGGAAGAGGTAAGACCGTAGGGCAGGTGGCCCTCAACTGGCTCCTGAGAAACGGGGGCGTTATACCAATACCTGGGGCTAAGAACGAAATACAGGCTCAAGAAAACGCGGAAGCATCAGGCTGGTCTCTTACCGATGGGGAGCTCAAAATCATCGAGCGCGCGCTTTCCTCTTTGAAGCTTAGCTATTATCCCTGAGCCTTAAATAGGTCCTCCACCCTTTGCAGGTCGTCGATCTCATCTAGTTTTTTGTCGGCCCTCACGGAGATTATGCGCGGGAACCTCAGCGCGTACCCGCTTTCGTAGCGCGCGCTCCTCTGGATTGATTGGAAGCCTACCTCGATCACCAGCCTAGGCAAAACCCAAACGGTGTTTCCCTTCTCTCCTATCTTGTTCCTCATGAAGAAGTCATGGTAGTCGCGAAGCTCTTCGTCGGTTAATCCCGAGTACGCCTTCCCTATGGGCACAAGCGTCGGATCGTCCCTCGAGCGCCTGACCGCAAACACGTAGTCCGATAGTAGCCCCTTCCTCTTTCCATTGCCGTACTGCGCACCTATTACCACGACGTCAAGCGTATCTAACGCTTTCTTCAGCTTGAACCACCTCTTTCCGCGAGCACCGGGCTGGTAAGTAGATTCCGGGTCCTTCGCCACGATGCCCTCGTTTCCCCTAGCGATCGAATCCTTGAAGGCCCTTTCTAAATCTTCAGGAGCGCTTACTTCCTTGAACGGTGCACAGTTATCGTAACCCAGGGCAAAAAGCTCACGTTTTCTTTCCACAAGAGGAAGATCAAGAAGTGACCTGCCTTTTGCGTAAAGTGCGTCGAACGCTACGAACTTGAGAGGATGCTTCTCCCTGCGCCCTTCATTCCTTAGCAGCTTCTGCAATGAAAAGAACCTGAGCCTTCCCCCTGCCTCGTAAATGAGCTCTCCGTCAAGCGCAAAATCCTCGTTCAGGCGAGATATCTGCTCCACGATCTCGGGAAAAAAGCGGGTCACGTCATCCATAGCCCTTGAATACAGCCTGACCTCCCCTCCCTTCTTGTGCACTTGGAGCCTTATGCCATCGTACTTGTCCTCCACATAGCATCTGCCCATGTCATCTATTATCTGGCGGGCACTTGAAGCGGGCTCTGCCAGCATGGGTCTGATCGGCGTAAAGAGCGAAAATCCCGCGTCGGAAAGCCTTCCCTCTTTCGCCATCACCGCGACCTTGCTCATATCGTTAACCAAAAGGTACGCTTTCCTGACAGCTTCTTTACCAACAGAGAAGGCCTCAGCTGCCGCCTCGGCAATGAAGCCCTCGCTTACCCCTATCCTCATGTCAGATGTCAAGATCTTGATCAGGTACTTTGCCTCGAGCGGACTGGAATCTAGCAAGAGCCCCGTCAAGGTCATGACTTTTCTCTTCTCCGACCCAGATCCCTGCGCGGACGCGATATCATCCATGCCATCCCTTATCCTTTTCAGGGTGAGCTGCCCTCTCACGAGGGGTGCGGCGTGTCCCGAAGAGAGGAGCTCCATGGCCACCTCCCCAAGATCTCCGTGCTCTTTGTAGAGCTGAAGGAGCTGATCATCGCTGAACGTAACAACCTGGCATAGGGCGTCGCGAACCGTCGCAAACGCGACGTTTGCCCTTCCTTCCGAACTGCGGACGCGCGATGCCCTTCCGAGTAAGAAGTCAACGGCTATGCCCAGATCCTCAGACTCGAGGTTCCGCAAATAAGAGGCGAGTAACCTCACCTTTTCGCTATTTGAAGAAGTTGAGGAGAGCTTCTCGCACAGCAATGAAAACTCCAAAAAAAGCGCGGAAGACGCGGCTTTCACGAGATTACGGGATCTACGGCTATACGCTTTTTTCCGATCGCCACCTCAAGCTGCTTTCCGAGAGCCTTGAGCCCAGAAGAACCCTAACGATAGGAACGAAAGGCCCATCTTAGCAAAAAGAGCAATGCCTATGCCTCCC
>DSEZ01000124.1 GCA_011055275.1 Thermoprotei archaeon
CCCCGTCACGACTTGCGTCGCCACAGCAGAGACGATGCCGAGGACGTCAACACTACCCCATAGCGCCTCTGGATAACCGATTAAGCTAGACATCAGAGCGCTTCCTATGGAGGAACCAACGGACCTCGCCGAGCTGCTCACGACCCCGTATATGCCCATGTAGCTTCCCCTCTTCTCAGGTCTTGCCAGCAAGTTCGCGATGGTCATCAGAAGGGGCGTGCTTATGTCTTCTCCTATGGTCATCACGAAAACCGAGAACATGACGCCGTAAAGCCCGCGGACGAAAGCCAGCATCATGTAGCTGATCCCGTAAAGCATGAGCCCCGCGTTGACCCACTTGACCGGGTCCTTTGGCGCCAAGAAACGCGATATTGGGTACTGAAACGCTACGACCGTTAAACCGTTCACCAAGTAAAAGAGGCCCAGATCAAGGAAGGAGAAGCCGTTCACGGTGTTCTCGAAAACGGTGAGGGTGAGGCCGAACTGCGCTATGAATGCGAACACAAGCACAAAGGGCAATATGCTCAAGGCGTAACGAGAATCCCTCAGGGCGCTCAGATCGAACTCGGCGCGCTTTACGGGCTCTTGCAGCCCTATGAATAGCACCATGGCCGCCCCTATGAGGACACCTGCGATCATAAAAGTCAAGGGATAACCCACATCCTCAAGCAAAAACCCACCTACCAGAGGGCCAAGCGCCCAGCCCATGTTAATTCCCATCCTCGCTATCCCGTAGCTGGTCACCAGCCCCTCCTTGTTAACTCCAAGGTCGCCTATGAAGGTATTATAAGCGGAAAACGAAATGCTGCCGAAAAAAGTCTGAGTGAGGGCAGCAACGCTAAACCAAACGTAGCCGGGGAACACCAACGCTACACCCATGAGAAAAAGAAAAAGCGCGCTCATCGATTGACCAACTATCATGGTCCTCTTCCTTCCGTTCCTGTCTGAAAGAAGCCCTCCTACCAGTTGGCCTCCAGCTCCCAGGACAGCAAGCACGGCGTAGTAGGCGCTTACGTACGCAAGCGGCATTCCCCTGAGGTAGAGTATCAGTCCTGTAAATGGGCCCACCAGCGCCATGGGAAAGGTCCTGAAGGTGCCCAGCAGCGCTATTCTCCTAATGCTGCTGTGCGAGTCCACCATCGCTTTCTGTACCTCTCGATATCGCCGCCCTGCAAGGGGCTCCGTCTTGCCCCATCTTCAAAGGAAGGCACACAAAGTCGTGAATTCCTGGTTTTGCCTGGGCAAGGTTGAGTCCCTCCACTATGGCCACGTCATTGCTCATCAGCTCCTTGTGGACGTCAAATCCAGTCGACCCAAAACGCTCCACGGAAAGGTAGTCTATGCCCACGACCTTGACCTTGTGCTCAACGAGCTTCCGCGCCGCACCAAGCGTTAAGTAGGCATAATCTCCGTGAAAGCGATCGTAAAGGTAGGAATTTTTTGTCTTGAACAAGACCACGCGGGGACACGAAGGGGGAATTGCGTCCTCACCGATCTCATCTCCATGTACCTCCACTACCAGCGCCTTCCCCATAAAGCGATCCAGATCGAACTCGCTGATTTTTTTCCCATTGGGAATCATGTGATAGGGCGCATCGACATGCGTTCCGGTGTGCGTTTCCATGAGCACGCGCATTATGTGAACTCCGTCCCTTTCATGGGTCTTAAACTCGTATTCCTCGTAAGGCAGGTCCCCCTCGTACGTGACCATGCCAGGCTCTAGGTCAACGCTAACGTCTATCCAGCTGGACTCCATGGGGCATAAGGGCACTCGCTTAAACGCTTTCCCAGGGAACAGATCCCTGTGGCGTCTCGTCTTCTTTCTTTCTGTCAGGGCGCTCGTTCCTTCTTACCGCCCAAAATATCCCGAGCCCCACGGCAACTGCCGCGATTAGGTAAGGAACCCAATAGAGGGAAGTGGCGGCTTCCTCAGATATGACGGTAATGGTGACGGACCGCGATACGCATGACGGAAAACTCTCCATAGCTGCCGTCAAGGTCGCGTTGCCAGGCGTTTCGGGGATCCAGCTCAGCTCCGCGACGCCGTTGCTCGCCGTAGTAGCGGATCCTATCCATGTACCGTTTGACATGAAAATAACCATAGCACGAGCCACCGGCGTGCCGTTTGCATAGGTGAGCTGCGCGCTCAGCCGCACCGCGCCTTTGGTCCTGACCGTCGTTGCGGACGCGCTTAAGCTCAGCGATATGGCCACTGGCTTATAATGCGAGGAAAGCCCTGTGGGCAAGCCCAGAAAAGCAGCAAAGCGCGGGCTTACCGACCTCTCAGATATCGCAACCGCCAAAGGAGACAGAAAGCCCTGTGGGCCTATGCCAAAAAGCGTGAACCAATACAGGACCGTGTCCTGGCCAACGAAGAAGGGATTTATGCCGGGATAAAGCAGCGTCTGGTAAGTCAGGTTCGGGAGGCCGCTCAGCCAGCTCACGTTGTACGCGCGCTGATCGAACACCACGCCGTAGAAGCCCGCAGCTATGGGTATGTTTGGAATCTCGTAAGAAAGAAAAGCGGCCAGCTGGGAAAAGCTTGCGTTGTAAGCCGCGCTCATGGGTTCCTCAAGCACCACGCGCGAGTACCAATCGTCAAAATTGAAGTAAGATAGCGTGCCGTTTGGCCACTGAAAAGGATAGGATTCATTGGGTGACCAGCCCTTACCGCTAACGTACTCGAGGTCATAAGGCCACCAGTTTCCCGCGACCCAAGCTGAAGAGAAGCTCCTTGCCTGATAAAGCGGAAGATACCATATGGCTAGCTGGAATTGACCGGCGGGCAGGGCGACCGACTCGTAAGTTGAAAGGTCCTCCGATCTGGTCGTCGTCACAATACCAAATTCCGTAAGCTGCGATGCTATGTTCTCTCCCATGGTATCCATGTCAGTCCACTGGGAGGGCAGCAGGAGCATGAGCTTGAACTGTTGCCCCTGGGGAGTGTACCAGAGGCCTCCCATCCTCTTAAATCCCAGCGATAAGAGGATTTGAGACGCCCTGGCTGGGTCGTAACTGAAATTTTGAACGTAAGCGTCAAGCCACCGAGGATACGCCGAGTAGGGCGCGAAGCCGATCGGGATCGATTGAGGTTCGTAGACCCTTAGGCCGTCCGCGTTCCAGGAGCTAACCACCTCTGTCCTGTTGATGGCAAGCGCCAGTGCCAACCTCACCCCGGTTAAGTTGAGGGGGTAAAAGGCCGGATTGACCAGAATACCCCAGGAGTTGTACGCGGGCTCGAGCTCTAGCGCGTATCCCGTGGTCTGAAGCACTTGGTACTCGGCCGGGGATAGGTCTGAAACCTCCCAGTTAATGCCTGTGGGACTGACGTCATCCATGGTTTCCCCCACGCCCCCAGTCCACCATATAACGACCTCCCTGTAATATTGCCACGTGTGATATGGAAATACGGTGCCCCATCCGTATAGCAACGACGAAGGCTCTAGGTGCCATATGACGTACGGAGGGAGCACGCTCACGTAATAGGGCCCAAGGAACCATGGAGGCTGAAGAAATGACTCAACCCTTGGGCGCAGCGCGATGAGTTTCGCTGAGGTCGCGTTCTGAACCTGATCTAGCAAAGTCCTCCAAACGGAATAAGGCGTGGAGATCTGAGTTGAAAGGATGAGGTCGGGCAACGTGGGAGACCACGTCGAAAACGCGAACTCCACCGCTGTGGCATCGATGACCCTGATTCCACTTAAGTAAGGAGAGTACCACCCAAACACCTTCCAACCCAAGTAAAATTCCGTGTAAACGTCCCATGCCGTGAAGGGAAGCGTGGCGCTTCCGTTGTACCAGTACAGCCCCTTCCTCAGGTAGACCAACATGGTGTCGTTACGCGGAAACTCCGCGACGCTCGTCGCCAAAGCGGGCAGAAGTGCGTTAGTGAAGGGATTGTAAAACATGAGGGGTAGGTCAGGGCTCTGTGGGGTCGTGGTGACGTAATTGTTGGGAGAAAAAACGTTCCAAACCGGCATAGTACTTGTGTAAACCAGGGTCCCGCTGACGGCGGCCATGACCTTTGGCAGCTCCTGTGCTGAGCTTGCTGAGCTCGTAGCGCTGCCTTGAAAGAAAGCCAGCAAAAGAACCATCACTGGAATTATCGCGCTGAGTTTCGCCATAATCAAAGCCATGCGTGAGCTTATTTGCTCTTCTCTTTTCTCATGAAAAGGCCCGCGAAAGCCGCCGCCTGCTCAAGGCTCCGTAGGCAAAAACCGCTCCAATGGCCACGTAAGCACTCCAAAGAAAGGCAGCACATCCCATAAGCGCCAAGGAGACAGCCTCAATAAGCGTGATGCATGAAGAGCAGGCCAGCATAAACACCTCCTTCGACTCCGCAGGGCCACTGAGAAATCCATACATGCCAAAACACATCAATACTATGCCGACGACCGCCTCTAGGACCACAGCAAGAACTGCCCCGAAAAAATAGAGTGAATTGGGAAAAGCAGCCGGCGCTCCTTCGGCAGGAACCCTCGCGAAGGAAAGTCCTTGAACAAATGAGGCTGACTCAAGAGCAATCCCAACTAAAAACAAGCAAGCCAACGGAAGCCTGCGCGTAAGACCCAGCGTGCTCTTCATTTAAAAGAAAAAAAGGCCGCATATAAACGTTGCCTGAGTTCGAGCTCTCAGAGGCTCTTTATAAATATATCCCTAACCATGTCCTCCGTTATAGGGACTAGATCGGGTCCTGGTAGCGCCCTGTTCCTGACGACGTACTCGACCATGGATGGAACATCGTCCTTGCCAAAGCCGTGATCAGATAGGCGCTGGTCAAAGCCAACCTTCTCCTGGAATTGCCTCACCGCGCTCTCTGCGCGTTCTGCGTCATCGGAAGTTGGCTTTATGGTTGGATCGAAAAGCGAAAGCACCGCCGCCGACTTCACGGGACTAAGCTTATGAGTGTAGTACGCAGACCTTGGGCCAAGCATGGCCAGTCCAGCACCGTGAATGACCTTGGGGTTTATGCCGCTGACCACGTGCTCGAGCGTGTGGATCACGTGCGTTCCGGCCATGTCTATGGCTACCCCCGCCACCATGGAGGCGTAAAGCAGCCAGTACCTGGGCTCCAAGCCCTTGAGGTCAGCAAGGGACCTCGGAAGCCAATCCCTTATCTTCGATACCGCCTCGCGCGAGAGCATCTCTACGTACGGTGATGAGCTAAGGCGCGTCGCAGCTTCGTAAGAATGATAGAACGCGTCAAGTGCCGTGTAAATGGTCTGATCCTTGGGCAAAGTGATAAGGTACCTCGGATCGTCAACGCTGGCCGTTGGATAAAGGGATACCATCCCCCTCTTTTCCTTTCTTTCCGGATCGGATATCACCGAGTACCTATCGACCTCGGTCCCCGTCCCGTGCGTGAGGTTTACGGCAAAGACGGGAACGCCGGTCAAGACATGCGACCTTCCGTAGACCACGTCTGCTACGTTGTTCCCGTTGAGCCTAGCTATGGCGGCAACCTTCGCGGCATCTATAACGCTTCCTCCGCCTATGGCTATTATGGCCTGAGCGCCGTGCTCCCATGCAAGCCTCGCAAACTCAACCGTTTCTTCTATTGTGGGATTCGGCGTGAACTTATCGTAAACCTCGTAGGATATGGAGTGCGTCTCGAGGAGACCCGTGATATCTTCCAGTGCACCTGATACCTTAGCCGCGCTCTTGCTGGTAGCCAACGCAACGCTCGGAAAGCCCTTGAGGTGAGACTCGAGCTTTTTGACGGAAAGCTCCCCGAAGTACAGCCTTACCCCAGCGTAATCCATGTCGAAGCTTATCATGATTAAGAGCATATCTGCTCATATAAGCTTTCATTTTTTCTGGTGAAGAGCCATGCACAACGCGTCTAGGACTTTAATTGCCTCATCGAAATCCCGAAATAGAAGAACCACGTTCCCTTCTATGCCAACGTTCGGTTCTTCCACGTACGCGTCTGCGAGCGCTCCGGTTTCCTCGATGAACCCAGCAAGTGGACAGAAAGGATCGTGGCCCTTTGTCTCGAGGGGATGTATTCCCGCGCGTTCCAGGGCAGCTACGATGTCGTCAGAAAGCCTTACGTTCAGGGCAAGGTTCTTGTTTAACCCCAAGCGCCTGACTTCATCAAGCACTTTAGCTACGTGCTTGGATGCGCCATAGGAGGGCCGCCCGGCGCGGATGCCCTTTTCGGCCCTAGTTATCCTGCCGTCAACCCCTGCGTATCCCTTTGGCGTCCAAAGCGCCACGTTCATTCCGACCTCAGGAATCAGCTGGGCGATGCAAGGAAGCCTAGACAGGCGCTTGATGAAAAATGAGTATGCGTTAAGGTACCTGTCATAGCTTGACGCAGGAAAGCCGTACTCTTCATAAGTGCTTCCTATTTGGGGCATGCTGAGCCGCTCACCTCCGACTCTCCCTAACTCCCAGAACTTCATTCCCTTTGACCTGCATTTGCTCGCGAACTCCGAGGCGTAGTCATCGCGTACTACTGCCACAACGCAGCCATACGAGGGATCGCTAAGGCTTCTTACCTTCCTCAGCTCTTCCACAGCAGGTCCTTCCGTGAAGCCAAGGTCGCCGGTGACGTCGTAGATCGCCCTTTGAATTCCACCCTCCGAAACGTCATGAAGCGCCTTTACGTCCATGTGTACCAGTTCCTTCAAGATCGGCACGGGCGTCAACCTTCTCCAGTCAACTTCGACTTCTCCCTGCCCCGTTAACCAATCTAGCCACGCGGATTCTAAGAAGGGCTCACCAAGGAGGTAAAGCCTATCTCCCGGAGACGGGTCCTTTGCCTTTCTTATCCTCTTTCCCCAGGCCGTGACCGCGATAAGCGGCAACTCGATTCCCTCATAAGCCCCAGTATGCCCGCCGACTATCCTAATCCCAAAACTCCTCGCTTCCGCCCGTACAGCTTGAACAAGTTCTAATGCCTCCTCGGCCCTCCCTCCAGGCGGGAGCAGCACCTCATCAACGGCGTAAACCGGCTCCGCAAACGAGGAAAGAAGGTTACCGATGGCGTAAGAAAGAGAAAAGAAGGGAAGGGTATCCTTCGGCAAACCTATGGCAGGCGCGGTGGAAACCACAAGATCGCCGGCCTCGCCCGAATCCAGCGGCCAACCCTCAGGACTCGCCTTTCCAAGCATGAATTTTTTAAACGGGAGCTGTTACGCCTTTTCGTTGCTGGCTTCGTTGTTGGCGAGCTCTGCCTTCCACGAAAGCTGATCGAGGTACGAGCGGTGCGGCGTGAACTTTGTAAACGTCCTTGAGAGGGGCTCACCCACCGGCACCACTTCGCCGGCGAGACCTTTTAAGAAGTAGAGATATCCGACGTCATCGGGATTAAAGCCCATTGCTGAGGCTACCAAGCGATCCAGCGCAGCGCAGTTACATGAGGCAAACACGTAACCCCATCTCTTAGCCCTGCCAGAAACCGGCCCATCTCCTTCCATGCCTTCGATGCCGTCGATAACTCCGCAGCAAGGACCCATGGCCGAAAAAAGCTTAGCTATATTACGATTTATGGCAAGGTAGCCCGCGTGCATGGAAGACTTGTACCCTTTCCTTATGGCTCCCATCACGAGGTTCTTCACGGTGAGCGTGACCACCACGGTATCGTGGGTCTTGGGGCGGACCGGAGATAGCTTCAGCACCGACCTGTCGAACATCACCGAGGGAATCGGGACTTCAAGGCTTCTCCCGCGCTGATCGTTCAGCTTCACGCTTCTCGCTTCCATGGAATCAAGGTCCACGAACTCAATGCTGGGAAACTCTTTCTTGAGCTCATAGTACCCGAAGTTCCTAAGCGCGTCCTCGAATCCACCCACCGCAGGCGACTCGGCCACAAGAACCTCGCTTGGATTAGAGAAATCGTACAGGAAGCGCAGCACACCGCGCACTGTCTCGACTGGAGTCGCGCTGAGCTTCACCCTCGTGGACACGAAATTGGGCTTTATCAGAACTTTTCTCAAATCCCTTGGAAAGTCTTCGGCCAACAGCCTAAGCGCGGACCCAACCGCAAGCTCGTGATCTTCAGCCCTCACCACGGACACGCGAGAAGCCATAACGCTATCTCTCCCAAGGTATTTTAAGGTGTGGGAACGCAGTTCAGGCTTATGAGTTGAGGGTCTGATGCCGGACATATTTCCACCGCCGTTATGGAACCGTTAAATATCCTTACCTTCCTTACTGATGGCCCCGTTATGCCGAGGGCCAGAGACACAACAGACCTTATGGGTTCCAGATGGCTCACCACAACTATGGGGCCTGGCCCCCAATTCTCGCCCAGCGCCGATATCATCCTCTGCCTTATTGACATGAACTTTTCAATGCCGTACTTGCTGGCCTCGTCGAAGTAATCCGTGTACCAATTGGGATCGGCTTTCGCAAATTCCTCGTAGTTCTTTCCTGCCAGCAAACCAAGCCTCGCTTCTCTGAGCCTCTCCTCC
>DSEZ01000125.1 GCA_011055275.1 Thermoprotei archaeon
ACCAGGCGCCTGGCGTGGGCAGAAGTCGAGATTCCAGCGGAAGCGGTAGGGGGAAGGGAGGTCGCCGCTCGTATAGCTGAGGCAAGCGACTTCGCCATGCTAGATGAGGACAGGGCTGTCACGCATAACAAGGGCATAATGAACGGAGTTGTTGCCCTAGCGCTTGCAACGGGAAACGACACGCGCGCCCTTGAGGCAGCAGCGCATTCATATGCCGGCAAAGGAGGAAGGTACGCCCCTCTGTCGAGGTGGAAGTTTGACGGAAGCAAACTTAACGGAAGGATCGAGCTTCCCGTGCCGGTAGGAGTTGTGGGCGGATCGCTTAAGAGCAACGAAACGGCAGCTTTCTGCTTGAGGCTCTTAAGGGTTTCAAGGGCAAGTGAGTTGGGCAGGATTATGGCTGCTGTAGGGCTCGCTCAAAACCTTGCAGCATTAATGGCCCTTGTAACTGAGGGAATACAGAAAGGGCATATGAGGCTCGCAGCCAGGACCATCGCCATTGCAGCTGGCGCCGAGGGATCTCTAGTTGACCTTGTCGCCAATGAGCTCATAAAGGGCGGGCAGATAAGAGTTGATGTTGCGAAGAGGATTTTAGAAAGCCTAAAGGAGAAAAAATGACCCGCCACAGCCCATCAGCGTTGACGTCTTCCCTGGGTATATTTAGGGTTGGTTTTGCCTTGAATAGTACGTGGAAGCGATCCCTATCAACTTCTATGTCTATAACTTCGACTTCGAACGTTTTGCTTATTTCTTGAATTTGTCCTTTAGGAAGTTCACGATTTTGCCGTTGCCAAATACCTTCCTGCTGTACTTCATCACTTGGACTTAGTGATGGTTAAGGGCGTAAACCAAGTGAGATTCTTTATCCGATTTTGTACCGTACAGTTATTATAATTTTCTAACAACCGTAAAAACCGTTTCTGTGAGGGCGTTATCCATCCCTCCCTCGCGGACTTCCACTCCCCAAGCCCCGTCAGAGTTAAAAAGTACAGCCAAACGTACTTGTGACACTCGTGTTTTCGGTTGGAAGTTTGACGAGTATGGCCATATCTTTCGTAATTGGCTTGCTCATAGGTTTACTTGTCAAGAAGATCATATCAGTGGGCCTTTTGCTCCTGGCGCTTGTGCTGTTGCTCATGGCCATAGGTTACATACATCCCAGCTTTATGGCCACCCTGATAAACTACTTCCGGTATTATGGGCCGAAAGCCCTTGAGGAAGCGCAGCACATATCGTCTTTAATTCCTTACTCGTCCGTGTTCTTCATAATTGGCTTCATAATAGGTGTCTGGAAAGGGTAAAGGGAGTTAGGCTTTCTAGGACTGTCCGCGATTCGCACGGGTTTAACGGTTGCTGCTTAAGGTTTGGATGCACGATAAGGCATTGCAAAATTGAGGCCTCTAAACCGCCAAGTTCTTTGAGAGGGTGTAAAGCGACAGGTCCAGCGGTTTTGGTCTTTCAAACGCGTAGCTCAGCGGCCTGCTCACGATGGTGTTTCCCTCTATTCCAACCATTTTGGCGCCCTTCTCGCGAGATATCGTGTTTATGGCGGCCTCCCCGAAGCGGTTCGCCAAGATCCTACTTATTGCGGTGGGGCTGCCCCCTCTTTGCATGTAGCCCAAAACGCTTAGCCTGGCCTCATAGTTGAGGTCCTTTGCTATGCGCTCGGTGAGTAGCCTTGAGTCTCCCGCGCCCTCTGCCATCACTATTATGCTTGAGTGCTTCCCCTTCTTTCTTCCCTCCTCAAGAGCTTGTTCCACTTCATCGATGGTGAACGCGACCTCTGGCACTAATATGACCTCAGCCCCGGCTGCGAGGCCAACTGATAGGGCAAGAAAACCCCTGCGTCTTCCCATTACTTCCACCACAAATACCCTTTCATGCGAAGTAGCGGTGTCCCTTATTTTATCTATGGCCGTGAGCGCCGTGTTTACGGCCGTATCGAAGCCTATCGTACTATCGGTGCCGTTTATGTCATTATCTATTGTTGCTGGCACACCCACGACAGGTATGCCAGATGCCTTGTAAAGCGCCATGGCCCCTCTAAACGAGCCGTCACCCCCTATAACTATAATTCCGTCTATCCCGTTTTTCTTTAGGCTATCGCTCGCTTTTTCGATTCCCTCTTCTGTTTCCATCTCAGGACAGCGAACGGTTCTTAATATGGTCCCCCCCATGTTAACTATCCCGCTTACGGAGCGAGGGTTGAGCTCCTCAAAATCTTCCTCTATGAGGCCGCAGTACCCGCGGTGAACCCCTATGACCTTGATGTCGGCGCCCTCAGCTAGCCTCGTGATTGCTCTTATGGCAGCGTTCATGCCTGGGGCATCTCCACCGGTGGTCGCAATAGCTATCTTGCGCATGAGAAGATGGAGTCGGGGTTTTTACCCTTATCGGTGGGATAGGTCGATGGTTTGAACGCGGGATTCCCCTTTGTGTCATAAGAGAGGTCAGACTTTTAAGGCGCTAAGCTAAGTAGGATAGGGGCTGGTAGCTCAGATTGGAAGAGCACCCGCTTGGCGTGCGGGGGGTCACGGGTTCAAATCCCGTCCAGTCCATCAAAACTCGATTCCTTTTCTTCCCTTTATTCCCCGCTGAAAGGGGTGCTTGACTTCGACCATTTCGGTTACAAGGTCAGCGGCCGCGATCACTTCGGGATCTGCGTAGCGACCTGTAAGCACAAGCTCAACCCCTTTTGGCTTTTCCCTTATTAGCTTAAGGACCTCCCGCTTATCGAGGAGGCCCATGTGGATTGCCACGTTGATCTCATCGAGTACCACGAGGTCCCAGCGGCCAGAAATGACCTCTTCGCGTGCCCTTTCAAATCCCTCTCTTGTAAGTTGGACGTAATCCTCTGGGGGAGTTTCTTCGAATACCTCTGGATTTCCTAGCGCGCTTTTTCTTTCTTCTGTTAATTCGCTCCTCTTCGCCAAAAACGTTGGCTTTCCGAATTGCATGAAAAGCAGCTGAGGCTGTAGCGCTTTGGCAGCCAAGTGCTCGCCAAAGTCCCCTTTTTTCATGAATTGAACAAAAAGAACGCGGTTCCCGCGTCCAATTGCCCTTAGCGCTAAACCCAAAGCTGCAGTGGTTTTTCCCTTACCATTTCCCGTGTAAACTTCAACCAGCCCTACTTGAAGTGCCATATGTTTTGAGGATTTGGGCTTTAAGGGAGTTTCTCCGGTATTTGCGGTTTCTGCAATTTCGGTTTTTACGTGAATGATTTGGTCGTTCTCTGAAAAAACTTAATTACGGATATCTGGTAAACTTCGATCCTTCCTGGCCTCTCAGCGTCACAACATAGCTTATTTGCTAGCTTCGAGAGCGATGAGGAGCTTTGCGGCTGGTTTTCTTGCTATTGACTTCAGCCTATACCTGTATAATGTTCTGAAGATGAGCGTGTTTCACGTGGGTGTCATATTGGCCATTGGGGCCTTTGCAACGCCCGTTATTTCGTTGCTTGTGGGATTCCTAGGAGATAAGTACGGTAGGAAGCCGGTGCTGATCTTTGACCTTTTAACCTTGCCAATTGGGCTTGCTATAATTGTCGTAAATCACAGCCTCACCGCGATTGCCATTGCCAGCGCGCTGGGAGGATTTGGAGTTGCAGGAGGACTCGTTGGAGGTGGAGTAGGGGCGTCGGTAGGCCCCGTGGTGACCACCCTCCTTGCAGAGAATACTAACGAACGCAATAGAACCCTCATATTTTCAATCAACACCGCGCTTTCTACGTTTACAGGGGCCGCGGGTGCCCTAATGGTGTCTTTTTTTAGTTATGAGCCCCTATTTTTGCTGGGTATCGCGATCACGTTGATATCCGTTCTTTTGATTATCCCTCTTGAAGAAATATATTCAAGGCCTCAACGCGGCAGCGGGATATCGTCGCTGAGTGACAGAGATAAGAAGTTCATAAAGGCGTTTGGCTTAACCGGCTTGATCAATGGAATGTCCCAAGGTCTGATAACGCCATTTTATCCGCTCATATTTGAGGTTTTCTTCCACTTCACGGTCGCCCAAGTTGGTTATCTCATGACTATTGGAGGGCTTGCAACGGGGGTAGTGGATCTCTTCTCCAGCTGGTTTGCGGGTAGGCTGGGCTTTTTGAAGCTGATCATAGTCACAAGGGCCATATCAGCAACCATGGTCTTAGCGCTTCC
>DSEZ01000126.1 GCA_011055275.1 Thermoprotei archaeon
GTCGTGAGCTGCCGCAGCCTTTGCCGCCGCCACTATCCTTTCCGGCTGCACTTCACCAAGCCCGTACGATATGTTATACGCAACGCTCCCATCGAAAAGAAATGGATCTTGGAGCACTATTCCCACTTGCCTCCTCCACGCCGACCTCTTTATCTTCCTAAGGTCGACGCCATCAACGTATATGGCACCTGACTGCGGGTCGTAAAAGCGCATGAGAAGCTTTGTTATGGTGGTCTTACCCGCTCCAGATGGACCCACGATACCCAACGTGGTGCCCGCAGGGACGTGAAAGCTCACGTTGTAGATGACGGGCAAAAACGGCTCATAGCCAAAAGAAACGTTTGAAAACATGATGTCACCTTTAACGTTTAGGTCCAAAGCGTCGTCGCTATCGGTGACCTGAGGCTCCTCGTCCATTATCTCCATCACCCTCTCTGCCGACGTTAGCGCTTGCTGCATGGGCTGGAACAAGTTGGTCAGCGTGTTTATGGGGCCGTAGAACTGCCCCATATACATCGTAAAGGCGATGAGACTTCCAAGGGAAAGAGTCCCTGCCAAAACCTGCGTGCCCCCGTAGAACCATATGGCAACGGCCCCCACGCTTGTGGCAAAGCCCAGTAGGGGGAAGAAGCTCAGGTTAAGCTTAACCGTGTCCATGTTTGAGTTAACCACGTCCTCCATTTTATCTTTCAGCCTTTGCTGCTCTCTTTCCTCCTGAGAGAATGACTTAACTACCACCACGCCTGGTATGGTGTCCACGAGAAGCGTGTCAACGTCTGCCCATTTCCTCCAAGCCCTGTGGTAAAGCGCGTGCGCCCTCTTTCTGTACTGTGGAATACCCAGGGCTATTATCGGAACGGGCAAAAGAACGAAAAGCGCGAGCTTCCAGTCCATGGCGAAGATTATGGCACCTATACCAATGAGCGTAAGCACGCTGACCACCAGGTTCTGAATACCCCATACCAAGAACCACTGCACTCTGCCAACGTCATCTACTACACGCGACAATATCCTGCCCGAGCTCATCCTGTCATAGAAATCCATGGAAAGGCGCTGGAGCTGCGAGTAAACCGAACTTCTCATGTCATAGATTATCTTCTGGCCTATCCAGTTCAGGAAGTAGCTAGAACCAATTCCCAATGCCGTTCCGAGACCATAAGCTCCAAGTGCCGCGAGCACCAGCGGGACAAGCATGCCAACATGCTTGGCCGTAAAGACTTCGTTTACCAGAAGCTCTATGAGGTATGGGGGCAAAAGGCTGGCGACCACACCCAACACGGAAAAGACCAGCCCCAACACCATTTGCTTCTTGTAAGGCTTGAGAAAGCCGAAAAGCCACGAGTAAGTGTTGCTGCGCTTTTTCTTGGTCTTTGACACCTTGAGCTCCACAGCGTTTCCCTTGAGGTCAAGCAGCTCAGACACCAGTATTACCGCTTTCCTGAAGTCCTCCGCCATGCTCTTCGAGTAAGTTATCAACCTGATCTTCTCGTTTCCTATCTGCGCTAGCAGCTCCCCTAAGCCAAGATGCTCAATGGCATCTATGGACTTTACGCCGTCCATCGGGTACTCCTTGACTGTTTTACCAATTACGATGATCTTCTTAGACGTGATCAGCAACCAGCGCTCTCCGTAAAGCCCGTCTTCTTCTATGTCAGACCTCGCGAAGTAAAGCAGCTCGTCGCGCTTGACCCGCGCCCTTTCTAGAAGGGAGTCGGGAATTTCGGCATCAAGTGACAAAAACGCTCGCCTTTAATCGTTAGAAAGGACCGACGTAAAAGGATTTTTCGCTTTGTCCCGTTAAATAAGGCCTGGCCAGCACTGCCGCTACGGCCGCTCGTCCTCCGCAATCTTCTTCTTCAAGATGTCGATGATGACCTTTGCGTCAGCCCTAGCGCGGGTCTTTTTCATGACTTGGCCAACCAGGTAGTTCATGGCTTTCGGATCCCTTTTGGCCTTCTCGTATGCGTGCGGGTTTTCCGCTATCACCTCAGATACAATTGAAGTTATGACGCTTTCATCTCTAACCGGTGTGGGAACTTCCTCAAGAGGTCTTCCGCTGATTATGAGTTGCTTCAACTGCCTTTTGGCTATCTTTCCCGTTATCTGCTGCTTCTCGTAAAGCCCCACTACCCTTACCACGTCGTCTATTAAGGGAAATAGATCTGTCAGTTCCTTCTTTGCGTCCGCCAAGTCACCGAGCACCTCGTTCATCAGCCAATCCGCGCTGTCCGTCGCGTTCAAGCCACGCCTAACCTATCCTCGAAGAAGTCCGCTAGCCTCTTCTGAGATACCAAAACGCCCGCCTGATATGGCGTTAGACCGTATTGCCTTACGAACCGCTCAGCTCTTTGATCAGGCAGCTCGGGAAGAGCAGCCCTCAGCGACTCCACAAAGTCCTGCTCTATCCTTATGGGAGGTAAGTCTGACTCGGGAAAGTACCTGTAGTCCTCTTCCTCTTCCTTAAACCTTGGGGCGACCGTTACCCTGTTCAGTTCGTCCCAATGCCTCGTTTGCATCTCTATTTTACCTCCTCTTTCAACTATCATTATCTGCCTTTGCACCTCGTAGTTGAGCGCCTTCTCCACGTCCTTGGGAGAGTTTATGTTTTTCAGCTCAACCCTTTCGCCACCATCTATGCTAATGTTGGCATCTACCCTGAGCGAGCCCTCCAAGGAGGTATCGGTTACCCCTAGGTGATCGAGGATGCTGGCGTACTTCTCTATAAAGAGGCGTGCTTCCCTTGGAGATGATAGATCTGGTTCGGTGACCATCTCGCAGAGGGCAACCCCAGCCCTGTTATAGTCAACCATGACGTACTCGCTGGATAGCAGGGATGAAGGATAAACTATTTTGGCCACATCTTCTTCGAGCTGAACCCTTCTTATCTTGACCCTTTTTACGAACTGGCCCAACGTCAAATCAAGCCAGCCACCTTTTGCCACGGTAACTCCCCCTCCCCTATCGTATTGAGATATCTGGAAGTTCTTCGCCATATCAGGGTAAAAGTAATGCTTCCTGTAAAACACGGTCTCATGGGCTGGGTCGGAGTGCAGGGCAAGAGCTATCTTCAGTACTTCTTCCAAGGCACGCCCGTTAAGCCTAGGCAGCGAACCCGGTAAACCCAAGCATACAGGGCACACCGACGTATTTGGAGGTAAGCGCCTGTAGTCCGCGGAACAAGAACAGAACAGCTTGCTCTTTAGGGACGTTAACTGCGCGTGAACCTCTAGCCCGATCATAACGCGGTGTTCACTCAACGGTTGCCACCTTTGACGCCATCTCGACCCTACCCATGGCCTCGAGCTCCTCAGCGGCCTTAATTACCCAATCATCCCTAAGAGGAGAAGACATCAGCTGCACGCCTATGGGCATACCAGACGACGACTTTCCAAATGGTATCGACAACGCGGGAATCCCAGCCAAGTTCACTGGAACCGTGTCAAGGTCCAGCAAGTACATGGACAAGGGATCGGTTATCCTTTCTCCGAGTTTCGGGGCCGTCGTGGGGTTGGTTGGACCGATGAGGAATTGAAAATCGTTGAGAACCTTAAGCATTTCCTGCCTTATCTTGCTCCTCGCCGCAACCGCCTTAAGGTAGTACGCATCATAGTAGCCAGAGCTCAACGCGAAAGAGCCCATCATAATCCTTCTCTTGACCTCTGGTCCAAACCCCTCGCCCCTTACCTTAGAGTAGGCCTCGTTCCAGTCCTTGGCATCCAAAGGGCAAGGCATGCCGTACCTTATGCCGTCATATCTGGCGAGATTACTGCTCGCCTCCGCGGAGGTCAAAAGGTAGTAGGCCGGCAACGCCAGCGAGAGATCGGGGATGGATACCTCATCTACCAAGGCGCCAGCTTCCCGAAGCGCTTCAGCGAAGGCATACGTCGCCTTGACCCCCTCGGGTTCTGCGCCTTCCCCCACCGTCTCCTTAAGCAACCCAA
>DSEZ01000127.1 GCA_011055275.1 Thermoprotei archaeon
CTCGGCCATCAGAGCAAGGTGCACCGCCTTTCTAAGCCTGTCCTCAGGTGATGTACCAAGGTGAGGCATGAAGCGCGCATCTATCTGCTCCTCGGCCCTCCTTATCCTGATGTCCCTTGGCTGGCCCACCGCAAGTCTACCACCTATGTAGTCAAGAGCTGCCTCCTTCGACGTGATGTCGGACGCATCTTGAAGCGGGACCAGGAGGGAATCCTGAATCTCCTGCGAGTTGCTCACGAGGTTTACTATTTGGCTGTCCTTCTCAACGCCGAGCGCCTTCATCAGGACCGCAAACGGGATCCTGACAGGAAAAGCCGTCGACTCGACCAGCATTTTTCCGTCCTTTGCTAGCAAAAGCGACACGGGGCTCCTTATCCCGTTGTAATAGGAGAATACCTTGGCCATGTACTGCGCGGGCATGGTGCTGGGGGCAACGTCAACCAGGATCTTGTTTGAGACCAGATCCTCCTGGGATACTATGACCCTTTCGGAGCCAGCTATTATGAAGTAGCCGCCTGGATCATCTGGATCCTCCCCCATAGATATTAGTTCCTCACGCGTCTTACTGGAAAGCGGGCAAAGGCTTGACCTAAGCATAACGGGGAGCCTTCCAATGTAGACCTTTTCCCTCACGATCGGGATCCCCATGGCCTGGCAACTCTTCGTCGTGGGCATCGCCGACGGACCCATGGCAAGCACGGGCCTCTCAACAGAGGGTTTCTTCTCCTCTTGTACCCTCCTCGACACGTCTCTGATCTCTATCTCAAGCATCAAGGGCAACGAATAATCCATGTTGCGTATTCTTGCCTGCACTGGGTCAAGCTCAGTTATCATGGTCCTATCCGCCTCTATTAGGTGGGGGTCGGTGTCGACGGAGATTTTTCCGAAGCATATCTTGAGGTTCTTTCCCGGGACATCGACTCCTTCACGGTAGTAATCTACGACCTGCTGCATTAGAGAGTTCAGAAACGACTCATACGAATCCAGATGCTGTCTAACCAAGCCCTTCTCCTTGACGAAAGATTGCAGGGCATACCAACCCAAAGACTGTTTTTTTTCCAAATCAAACCACTACCCTATAACTTACAGATTGCCCGGCGGTGGGGCTATTCCTAACCAGCTTTATTAGATCGCCCCTTTTCGCCTTAAGGTACTTAACCATGGGATCCCTTGTGGTGATCTTCGGTAGGTCGTCGGGAGTAACCCCTAACTCCTTCATTACCTTTTCCGCCTCCTCCTTTGTTAACAATATGTGCGTTGATACTAGCACATGCCGAGATATATCTAATCTGGTCAAATCTAAGACCCATAATGCCTACTAGGCGGTAAAATAATACCCCTATCTAATAAATTTTTCTGTTCAAGTTATGAGCTAAGGCGTAGGCTTTTTAGCTAACCATAATTGAAACTGGGTGATGATGATGGGACAAAGCGCTGATCAAGCCGTGAGCGAAAAGCTACAGCCGAGCCCTCTAAGGCAACTTCAAGACAAGCTTAAGGAGGCTGAAGAGCTGGCCTCGAAGATATCCGTTCAGGCTCAAGAGGACTCGCTTAAAGTAATGAGGAGAGCTCAAGCTCTGGCAGCGGGGCTCGAGGAAGAGGAGAAAGCCCTTGAAAAACAATATGAGGAAGTCGCGTTAAATCAGACGCGTCAACGCGCTGAAAGTGAGGCTAAGGTCATCGCAGAAAAAGGTAAGATAGAGGTACAGAAAATAAGGGAAAGCTCAGAAAGAAACCTAGATAAGGCCATCAAGGCACTTTTCGAGCTAATCACAGGAAGTAAGGCTGACTAGACTTGATCGCGACGCCGAAACGCGGCCAGGAATTAGGGAGACTCCCCCGCATGTCCTATGCGGCCTTGACCTCCGCCGTCTCTGCCCTGCGCTCAACGCTCTTGCCCCAGGTCACGCTAGATGAACTTAGGAGATCAGACGTAGTCAGCTTCCGCTCTGCTTTAGAAAACACGCCCTACAGAGATGTAGCGCGCATTTCTGCGCGCTCCGCCGATGAGCTTTACGCCGCAGTCAAGAGGTCGGTAATTAATGCAGAAACGCAGGTCTTACCTTATGCCCCAAAGCGCGCTAGATCCTACTTATCGTCCTACCTTCTGCATTGGAACGCCGAGGAACTTAAATCGGAGCTCGCGGCTAGGGCAACTAATGCTGACCCATCGGCCCTTCAGAGCTACGTTGAGTCGCTTCCAAATCCGTGGAACGATGTCAAGAGCTCTTTTGATTCCTTCGAAAAGAGCCACGACCCTGTGGACCTTACCATTGCCGTGGACCACGCCTACATACGTCAGCTCGTGTCGAGCTTTAACGCGCTGGCGGACTGCGAAAGGTATGAGCTCTCAGGATTCATTTTTCCGACTTTGGCGTGGTATGCCGTTAAGACGCAGGTGATAGGAAAGAAGTATGGAAAAAAGCTCGAAATAGGGATCGCCTCAAGCAGAGAGCTTCAAGAGAGCTTCCTAAGCGTGATGGAACGCAAACGTTACCCCGAAAATGTGGCCGCAGGAGAGGAAATATACGCTAGTTCAATGCTAGAATGGGCGCGCAATGAAGCACATAGAAATCAATTTAGCCCGGCACCAGCACAAGCCGCCTTCATTCTCAAGGAGGTGGAGGCCAAAGAGGTAAGCGAGATATTCCTGCAGAAGCTTTACGGCGTGAATTCCCAAGCTCGGGAAACCACGCGCGCGCGAAAATGACAGGATCCTTACACAATTTGGGCTCCTCAAAGCTCTTGAAAGCCAAAAGCCTCACCTGTTCGTGCCGATGAAACGGCCTCATCCGTTGCGTTTATAAGACCGTTATAAAAAGAGCTTATGCCTTGCAAAAGCAAATCCAAGGAAAAAGACGCAAAGAAAAAGATTAGTGATTTTTATGATTAGCGGGCTCGGCGGGATTTGAACCCACGGCCAACGGATCTCTCCCACTGGGTTAAGAGTCCGTCGCTCTACCGTGCTGAGCTACGAGCCCAAGATTTTGTTTGACATGCTTTTTAAGTGTTCTGTCAGATACGTCTATTGTCTGCGCTTAACCACGCCCGAAAGTAAAGGCGCCCCAAGCGATAAAGCCATCGGCCTGCACTTTACTTTCAGCGCGTGATAAACCGGAAACATAGATTTACCCTCCGTCAAGGTCTCGTAGTTGGCCATCCCCTTAGCGACCACGAAGTCATAATCATCATCAAAATCGTCCCAAGTTATTCCAACTGCTCTTGGTTCGTAGTAATGCGCCCTTAGAGGAGGTAGCAGATCACGTGATAGCTCGTCCCTTGTCACATCGTTCAAAAGCGGGGTTGACTTGGCATAAACGTGTACCTCAATGTGCGTTGATAAATACTTGGCCGCCATTAAGTCAAAGACATGCTCTCCAACGTTATCCAAAACGTAGGCTATAACCTTAGAGCTCGCCGCTTGCGCCCACAGATAATGTGTATCATCTATGGCAAGCGGCATTGGCCTTTCAAGTGATGATGGATCAAACTCATAACCCTTAACGTCAAACTCAAGCCCATTTGCAGCAACCGCCAGCTCCATCAGATGGCGTAGGTTTTTCTCGCTCCATGTACCGTAATCCACAACAACTTTTTCGGCCGCTTTCTTGGCTATGAGGTAAGCCTTGGACTTGACCTCAGCGTAGGGATCGTTGCATCCCGTAAACTCCTTTATAAAGTCCATGTCATCCTTTTCCAGAAATGCGGGCACCGCTTCTTCGTTATAACGACTTGCCAGCGACTGGATCAAGAACGTCATTGCCCTAAACTTAGCCTCCTCGTTGATCCCGCTCTTGTCAAGGGCGCTCAGCGCTCTGTTTATCAGGCACGGCGCGCAATCAGCTCTGACCTTCAACTTCAGCACCCACCGATATCATAAAATATGCACCGCTTTCCTTTTGTTGCCTATCTAATATGCTTCCCTCCTTGTTAACCCTTGGCCTACCTGTCTCCGGATCTCTTCTCATGGTGATTCCAACCTCCTTCAAGAAGTGGTTCACCCCGTCCAGAACCTTCACTGGCTTGCGAGCATGTCCTCTCTTGCCGCTTTCTCCCTCAAAAACGATCATGGAATCCGATGTTGAAGTAAGCAGCAAGAGGTCATGATCAACTATGAAGCCCGTTGATCTCCTTATGGCCATGACCCTTCTTATGGCTTTACCGACCCTAAGCCGCTCCTCTACGTCGAGAAAAGCGCTTGGCTCGTCCAGGAGATAGACCTCAGCATCTCTACCCAAGCAAAGGGCAACCGCGACCTTCTGCAACTCACCGCCGCTCAAGGACTTAGCATTTCTATTCCAAAGCTTATCTATCCCCAGAGGTTCAAACACCTCGGTCTTATAGTAGTCCTTAGCAAGGGAGTCTTTTACGGCCTCCATGACGTCTGAGACGAGCATATCCACGGGTCTAAGCATCTGAGGTTTATACGATACCCTCAGACCAGCGGTCGGCACAGCTCCCTCGTCTGGCTCAACTATGCCGGCTAACATCTTTACCAACGTGGTCTTCCCTATCCCGTTCCTGCCCAGTAGCGCTGTAACCGATCCCTCTTTTGCTTCTCCGCCATCGCTTGTGAGCTCAAAATCGCCAAGTCTCTTCCTTAGCTTCTCCCAAGAAAATATGACCCTTCCAACTTCCTCCTTCCCCATGCCCACATCAAAGAAGTCTATGGCACCTTCTCTAAGCCGCGTGTTCTCATCGGGCAGAAATCCCCTGAGAAAGTTATTAATCCCATTTCTTGTGCCATAGCTCCTACTTGCCATTCCAAATACCCCAGGTGAGCCGTAGACCACGGAGACGTAATCCGAAAGATAATCCAAGACTATGAGATCATGTTCTATGACAACCCCACTTTTACCTCTGCCAACGGTTTCCCTTATCTTTTTTGCCGCCTCCATTCTCTGAAAAACGTCCAAATAGCTCGATGGTTCGTCGATCAGGTAAACATCTGCATCCTTCGAGAGAGCTATGGCCAGAGTGAGAAGCTGAAGCTCGCCGCCACTTAGCTGCCCCAGCCTTCTCTCGCCCAGCAAGTCGAGGGCGAATTCCTTAGTCAGCGACCTTAGACGCTCATCGTTATATGAGGAAATGACCTCATTCACCGTTTTTTGCATATATGGGTCATCTTCCTCTAGCGTTAGTATTTGCGGCTTCACCGATATCTTCAGCTTACCAGAGCCAAGATCAGAAAAATATTGCCTTAGCTCTGATCCCTTGAACAAGTCGAGAAGGCTACCCCCGTTGCCACCGAGGTTCGGCTGAAGTTCTCCCGCCAGTATTTTAAGTGACGTGCTTTTTCCAGCCCCATTCCTACCTATGATGCCGGTAACGAACCCGCGTTTGACCTCTGGCAGGCCGTAAAGCGCGAAGCCGTTTTCGCCGTACCTGTGGACGAGCTTTTTTCCCCAATAATCCGCCACGTTAATTATTGATATGGCGCCAAAAGGGCACTTGTGAACGCATATCCCACAGCCTATGCAGGTCTGCTCGTTGATCCTCGATTTCCCGTTTTCAGCTATCCACACGGTCTTGGTGCCTATACGGTTAACAGGACAAAAGGTAACGCATGGGATACCGCATATCTTCGAGTTACAAAGCTCGTCGTCCACCACTGCAAGCCTCAAGTCAATCCCCTAAGCTTAGTATTCTTCGCCCTCTCCCCATCCCTCGCCCTCTTCTTCTTCCTCTTCCTCCTCCTCTTCTTCTTGGTCTAGCTCTCCAGAACTGAATGATTCGAGCATGTACTCCCTTTCCTCTTCAGTCTCCTTGGGCAGATCCTCGGTCAGCAGCTTTATCTTCTTTTTGCTGTCTACCTTGGTCTTTTCAACGTAAACTTCTTCCTTTGCTGGTTCCTTGTATCCGCACTTCTTGCATACCAGGTAGATCTTTCCCTTTTCCCTTACGGGAACTAAGACACTCCCATCCTTAGGACAAAACTTCACACGGCGTCACCTCCGAGGTATGTATTCACCGCTAGTGCGTTAAACACAGTTATCATCGTAGAGTAGACGGCTAACTTATATAAAAACCTTTCATTTAACTTAAGCATGAGACGACTTCTTTACTAGCCTAACGCTTCTACCTTCATAGGACAGCGGGGAAAACTGGTATCCAGATCCAGCGAAAAACTTCATCATCCACTCGTAAAAGTGAAGCCTCATGCTCTGTATAAAGACCAAAAGTGCCTCAAAGGCCATGACTACCAAGTTTCCGAGGGCCACTATGGTCCAGAACATAACCCATCCCAGCGTGGACGAACCGAAGTAACCGTAAGCCAGCCACGCCACCACAAAAACTACCAACATGAGCGCCAGGTGCGCAACGGCCATGGCCAGCAACCTAAGGTAGGAGAAGCTATTGGATATAAGGGAAATCGTGGTCTCGATGGCATCCATTTCCTCGTCGGCAAGGGAGCCTTCACGAGTAAGCGACTTGGCCAAAAAAGGAAAAACGTAGAGAGCTGCGAAAGGCACTATTACAAGTACAAGCCACAAAGCTAGCCCAATGCCCGTAAGTGAAATTCTATCTACTATTAGGGCGAACGCGGAGGGCAGCAACACAAGCTTGGGGAGCGAACTACCCAAGGCCTTTAGGGTAAATCCCTTCTTCAGCTGGTTGATCATTGAAAGCAGAAATCCAAGGCTCATCTGGGCTACTCCGACACCTATGGAAAAGAGCATAAGCGTGACAATGGTTTGAGTGGTACTTGAAGATATAGATGCAGAAGGGCTCCAAACGGAGAAAGGAGTGCCGGCAAAGGAGAACGTACCCCGCCACTCAAATATGTGAAAGATGAGTGGATGAATCTCAAGGCCAAAAACCTCCCCGAAGGCAAGTCCTGAGATCACGGCGGCCGCGCCAGAAAAAACCATGACGTAGCCAAGGTCCTTGAGGCTTCCTTGGAACTTCTTCGCCATAACAAGCCCCATTATAGCTAGCAGAAGGGCCTGTCCAGCATCAGGAAACATCACCGCGAAGAGAAGGGGAAACGTGATGGCGGTTATCAGTGTAGGATCTACCTCCCCGTAAGCTGGTAGCCCCAGACTTCCCACTATAACTCTAAAATGAGAAACCAGCCCTGGAAGTCTCTGTAGGGTCGGGGGGTTGTCCGAGGGTAAAGCCCTCCTGTGATAGACGAGAACACCCGGAAAGCGCTTGGTTATATCGACAAGGTCCTTTACCTCGCTCTCCTGTACAAACCCAGTTATTAGGCGGGTGCTTTTCGTGAAATCTAAGCCCGGTTTTACCTCAAGTGAGCTCAGTAACATGCGAGATATTTCTCCAGCTTCTGTGGCGATTGGTGATGCCTCTTCGATCAACTTCCTGCGTTGGTCCATGAGCTCGGTTTCGCGCTTTGATAACTCAAGAAGCGCCTCCTGAGCCTTTTTCTTCGCCCTTTCGGCCAACGGATCAAGCCAATCGGGGTAGACCAGTTCAACAGCACCCATCTTCTTGAGCTCATCCCGCACGCCAACCCCAATTGACGGCTCGTATAGGATCACGTATACCTTTCCCTTTTGTGAATCCACTTCGGCATGCGGATAACTCACGCGTAACTGCCCTTGAGAGAAGAAAACGGCATGTCCATAGTTGCCCAGCGCTGAAAACGCGGAGTCATCGTATTCGGGTGGAAACGCCTCTAAATTGCGCAAAGCCTCATCAAGCTTTTGCCTTTGAGCTCTGACTTCGTTGAGTTCGTCTTCTATCTTCTTCTTCATACTCAAGTAGCTCAACAGTACCTGAGAATAATTGTCTAAAGCAACATCCCACGACGAAATTTCAACTTCTTTTTTTTCTCCGCCTGACTGCCCCAGCTCGGAAGCCATCTGAACAATCTGCTGAGCCCTCTGTCTTAATTCCTCGTACGCCTGCGGCACAACAGATAAGGAGAAGTGAACCAAACCCCGCTGCGCCAGTGCGTCAACGAGATCGTCGGCTTCATCGCGAGGAGTGATGATCTCTACCTTCTCCATGGTCTGAGGAAAGAGCATATGGTAAACCTTGCTCACGCTATTAAGCATTGCAGCATTCAACGTGGCCGTTTCGATCTTCATTAACCGAAATACCTGTAACTTGAGCAGGTAAACTATCCACGTCTGAATGAGGTGGACTTCTCACTTCATTGACCGAACTTGCTTATCATCCTATGGATAAGTAGGGATTCGGTCTCCGTGGAGGCTCCGTTCCAGGCCCGATACAGGTATGTTCTTTACCGCGTCGACGTCCCCATCCATCGTTAGCCCGCAGACGTCGCAGCGGTACACGGGGTCGGAAAGCTTCAGGTCGTGCTATGCAGCGCGCACCTTGAGCATTTCTCCGACGTAACCGTTGGGTTGACGGCCATTACGCGGCCGCCAAGCCTCTCTGCCTTTCTCCAAGTCTTAGCTACTGGCATCTTCCCACTCCTGAAGGATATCAACTTTCTTGCTCACGTTAATAATTGGTAAAACTCCTTTCTTCTCCCTTCCCTTACTTCTCTTGAAACCTTTCCTCTTGCGCGGTAGCTCCCTTTGAGGTTTTTGATCTTTTGCTCGGCCTTCTTCATGAAGTTAGGCGCCTCTATCGCGGTGCCATCGCTCGGCTCTATTAGGTTCGTCACGCCTAGGTCGACGCCAACCGCTTAATCGGGTTACGATTTTGCTTGTCCTTCGGGCTCTTTTGCCGTTAGGACAACGGACCACTGGCCAACGTCCCCTTATTATTGTGGCCGTCTTGTTCTCTCCTTCGACCGACCTGTGCACCTTTATTTTCTGAATCAACAACTCTTACCGAAACGCGCTCGCCTTAAATCAAGCTTTTTCGGCGCTAGAGTTAAATCAGTAGAAGGCTGCTTTACCCTACCCAGAAATGTGGCCAAGATCGTTCGGGAGACTTAGTTTTTTCGGAAGAAAGGAGACTTTGGCCATCGAGACCATGCTGAAAGAAGCAAAGATGGTAGAGGAAACCATAGGGCTAACTGAGGGGGTCATTAAGGCAGCGGGTAAGGGCGATTGGACACTGGTGGAGGCCGAGAGCGAGAGGGTCTCGAGTAGTGAGGAAAAAGTTGATCTCATTCATAGAGAGGGAATGGTGATGATATCTGAAGGCGCCTTCTTTGCGGGCATAAGAGAAGACATCCTTAACTTAATGGAGACCATAAATAACATAGCTGATTACTCTAAGGACGCGTGTCGCATCGTAGCGCAGTATCCGATCAAACTCGAGGATTATCAGGCCGTGTTTTCAGCAGACAACCCCATGTCGCTTATCAAGAAAGCCGAAGACGCCATGTTAACGCTCGAGCTATGCATAAGCCAGCTGTTCTCTAACCCAAGAGAATCAGTGAAGCTCGCCATGGACGTGGAGAGAAAGGAAGAGGAAGGGGACGAGATAAAGGCCCGGTTAATCAAGAAAATCTTCCAAAGGAGAAACTCAATGGACGTGCTTACGCTGCTTGAACTCAAGGACCTCGTGCTCTGGTTAGATAACGTTTTAGATGCAATTGAGGAAGCATCGGACATAGCCATAATCATAGCGGCAAAATCAGGTGTGTAAGATGCTCTTGCTTGTGCTGGCACTGGTCGCCGCCTTCGCTATTGGAGCAAACAACGCAGCCGCAAGCGTCGGAGCCATTGTGGGCTCTGGCGTGATGAGGGAAGATAAGGCCCTTCTCCTTGCCGGGATTGGTATGGCAATCGGAATCATACTCGAGGGATGGAAGATGAGGCCAAGCGTCGTCGGATACCTAATCAAGGCAAATCAAAGCCCTGTCACGGCTTCACTACTTTTGGCTTCACTCATCGTACTGATCATCGTTACTTTTCTTGCGCTTCCGCTTTCTTTTTCTCAAGCGCTTGTTGGAGGAGCCATAGGCATAGGGATCCTCACCGGCACCTTGAACCTTAGATTCACGGCGTTAGTCTCGGCCTCATGGGTTTATGCCCCCCTTTTATCAATACCTCTATCAGCCATCATTTATGTGGCCCTAAGGGCCGTGCTTCCAAAGGGCATATTCCGCAGGGCAAGAATCAACGCCATCCTCGTCACGGTCTCGTCCTTCTATGTGTCGTACGTTCTAGGTGCCAACACCGTCGGGCTCCTTGAGGGAATGAGTTCGGCACCTTCCTCCGAAAGTGGGCCAGCTCTTGCGGCCGCAGCCTTTTTGGGCTCTTACTTAGCCGGAAAGACCGTTACAAAGACCGTTTCCGAGAACATAGTAGGGATAAGCCCGATAGCATCCTCTGGCGCAAGCTTTGCAAGTGCCCTTATGGTGGAGGTCATGACGCAGCTTTCCATACCGGTTTCCGTGTCGCAAATCGGAGTTACTGCCATATTTGGCCCTGCCTTCACTAGGCGGGCGACCATAGCGAACAAAAGCAGGATGGCGAAGATCGCCGCGGTATGGGCGATAGCCCCCGTGCTCGGATTTGTTCTGGCTTCCGGTTTTTATTTCCTGCTCCCAAAAACCTTACCTTGACTCGCGCTTTTGCCCATGAACAAGCCGTCTTCTTCCAATTCACGCTTATTTGCTGAAGCTAAAATGGCGAGCGTTTAAGGGATGGAGGCCAGCGCTCACCAAGCGAGCGTT
Organism: Thermoprotei archaeon; assembly: GCA_011055275.1. Lineage (GTDB taxonomy): Archaea > Thermoproteota > Thermoprotei_A > Marsarchaeales > UBA168 > UBA168. The sequence goes on from DSEZ01000127.1 coordinate 10,568, forward strand.
TCTAAACCTAATATGTAATCGCGTGGCCTTTTCTAGCACAACCTTGGTTAAGCAGACCTCGCCCACCAAGCATTATCTCGACCTTTATCTCTAACTCCTTTCCCTCTTTTAGCCTTTCAATTAACCTCCTATCAAGGTCCTTTGCCGCTTTATCACACCTTATGGCCAAAGTCTCGGGGCTGATGTACGCGCTCTTCCTCAGTATAAAGCACCTATCACTTGAAAGTGGCAATGACTCGTGCCCCCATCCATTTACGACGTCTACTATTCCGTCGCAGGAAAACACCACCTCTATCCGGGCATTCCTTCTTATCATCCGTTTAATCTCGTCCGGGATCCGAGATGGAGCCATTGAACTGTAAACGGCAATTATGCAGTCTCCCCTCTCGGTTAAGCTATCTTCCGTCGTGATCTCAAGCGTTGATCTGTGCGTTGCTTTTACCATGGGATGTCCTTTCGCCTTGAAGCCGAAGGACGCAACAGCAGCCTCCATCTTACCAGCCTCTGTGTCGTCGTTCAGCTTGCTTTCTTTCCTTTACGGCCTTAAGCGAAATAAGCTCTTCCCTATCGCGTTCTTCGAGGGAATCAGATATGAAACGTATCGTCTCCTCGTATTGGGGAAGGAAGATGTTTTCCAGCGCATTAACCCTGCGTTGCATCCTTTTCATCTCCTTAGCGAAAGACATGATAGATGCCTGAAGCTCGGCAAGCTTCGAGAGCTGCACGATCAATTCGAAGAATAGAAACGACGCTTGCTCGACGCTCGGACTTTCAAAGCCCGGCGGAATCACAAGCTTCCCGGTTGGCTTCCTGTCTACATTATAGACAACAACGCGCACCCCCATAACGCTTTTGGCCTGTTGATATACGGAAACCTCCGCCCTTTGCACGGCCCGGAGCTGCACGTGAGCCACGCCCTCTGCTCTGGCCAAGGCCAAGAGCGCTGGCCTCAACGACTCGGAGGCCGCATCCGCTTGCTGATGCAATGCCATAACCTCTCTTTTGAGTTCTTCGAGAAGCGCCTCCCTCTTTTCCTCCAGCAAATCATGGCCTACCTTAAGCGTTGCCTGCTCCCGCTTCAGCCTGAGAA
>DSEZ01000128.1 GCA_011055275.1 Thermoprotei archaeon
CAGGCTTGCATGCGAATTGACCTTGGATGATCGAGCTTAATAGCTTCTTAACTCCTTTTCCATCATCTTCATCTAATACTACATCGCATTCTGATTTGACCTTTTCAGAAGCGTTTCTTACAGCTACCGAACAATCCGCCCAGCGCACCAGATCTAAATCGTTTAGTTCATCTCCAACGAAAAGCGTTGGTCCGCTTTCATTCATGTTGCTCATAGCTTCCATTACAGAGGAAAGCTTATTGATGCCCTTTGGCGTTAAAAAGTACCAGTTCTTGTAAGGCTGCAATTCATACTCGGCCCCCATCTCTTTGGCTTTGCTTAGCAGAGGCCCTAGGGATAAATCATCTGTTATGATTAGAACGTTGCCCGTAGCGTACGTTAAACCTTGAGGTAAAGAGCTAATATAGGCCTGCCATGTGTCGTTGGTCCTCAGCACCTCTCTATTGCTAGTTAAAATCACGCCTCCCTCTTCCAGTACCAAAGCATCCGTGCTTCTGACGAGCTTTTCCAGGTCAGGTAAGGAGTTCTTAGGTCTTCCCGTGGCTACAATGATCCTCACTCCCTTAAGCCTGACCTGTTGCATGAGTGATGCTAGCTCATCATCGATGGCGTTTCCATTGGAAAGCGTTCCATCGTAATCCATTATGAGGTATTTTGGATTCATGGTTTGACTACCTTATCTAGTGCCTGTTGGATGTCCCATAAGAGGTCCTCAGCGTCCTCGAGACCTACAGAAAGCCTTACCAGCGACTCTGAGATCCCTGCCATTTTGAGCTCTTCCTTACTCATGGAGCCGCCAAAGGCAGATGCGGGATGCATTACCAAGCTTTCCGTCCCTCCGAGGCTTGGAGCTACCTTTATTAACTTGAGTTCACGCATAAAACTTAACGCCTCTCTTTCCCCTCCATTTATTTCGAAAGAGAGAACAGCTCCATATCCCCTTAAAATGCGTTTTGCTGCATCGTGGGTTGGATGAGACGGAAGCCCGGGATAGAGGACCTTGCTGATCCTTTTATCATCCTCAAGCTCCCTAGCTATCTTAAGTGCAGATGCTTGCTCTGCCTCAACCCTTACCTTTAGGGTCTTTACTCCCCTGTGCACGAGGTATGCTGCGTGAGGGTCCAGTATCCCTCCAAGCATCCTCCTCCAGTTCCAAACGTCACTTATGTCCAATCCCACCACCGTTCCGGCGCTGACGTCATTGTGGCCAGCCAGAAACTTGGTCGCGCTGTTGATTGACGCACGTGCTCCGCTTTCAAGTGGCTTAAAATTCACAGGGGTGGTGAACGTGTTATCAAGCGCTAAAAATGCGTTAAAACGCGTGCATTTTTCCGCCAGTGCTGGTACGTCGATGACGTTTAGCGTGGGATTTGACATAACTTCGGCGAAAACCATGGTTGTATCGCTTGTAACAGAGTCTATAAGTTGGTTTCCTCTGACTACATTGACCTTGACGCCGTATTTTGCTAAGTTATTTGCGAGGGAAAGTGTTAAGCTATAGACCTCGGAAGATAGGAGCAGCGTGGATCCAGGCTTTAATTTAGAAAAGAAGAGGGAGGATATGCCTGCCATTCCCGACGAAAAAGCGTATGAATCCGCCTTTTCGTCATCGGTTTCCAAGGCTTTGATGACGTTTTCGAGCGCAAGCACTGTAGGATTATCCTCTCTAGAGTACCTCAGAGGGTGTCCGTGGACAAGAGGTGCTTCATCCGTTGGATATGGAAAAATGGCGGTTTGATAAATGGGGGGAATTATGCTGCGCGGGTTGATTTGGTTTGCTTCATCAATGGCCTTCGTTGAAAAACCGGTCTTCCTTTGCATAGGCGGCGTTTAACCGCACTTATAAACTTGTATGGTTTTGCGGACGGTGACTTTCATGAAGCCGGCAATTTTGTTTGATTAAGCAGCGTTTCTTCGAATTCATTGGCCACGGGTTACCGCTTGAAATTAGTCGCAGCTTAGAGTTAACTTGCATTAAGGTGGTGAGCGATTGCGCGCGAATAAGGCGCTTTTGGCATCTGCTAGACGATGACCTGTTATCTGCGGTGACCCAGATTCTATTTCAACGCGACCGTTCGCCATCAACTCAGAAAGGATTAAATAATATGGGATTAATCAATGGATGTCGATGTTAGCTATGTCAGACTTAATTCAGGTGATTCCGTGATGTCAAAGGTACCGCCAACGGTCAGAACCCCGGCAGAAGGTGAGTTGATTGGAGTTGTGGTGCAGTTGCTTGGATTTGACAGGATCCGGGTAAAGTGCACCGATGGGAAGACCCGTATGTGCAGGATCCCCGGCAAGATGAAGAAGAAGAGCTGGATTCACGAAGGGGATTACGTGCTGGTTACGCCATGGGATTTCCAGCCTGATACTAGGGGTGACATAGTATCGGTTTACACAAAAGAGGAGGTAAAGCAACTGCAGGCAGCCGGAATAATACCCGCATCGCTTTCATCCTCTACTTAGTTTTCGTAATTTCCCTCTTGTCTCGCTCACCACAGATTCCGTCTGCAGATGGCATTCAGTTAAACATGCGGTTTTAACTTTGCAAAATGGGGATGTTTCCTGAAAGCTGAGGTAAAGCTGGCGGCGCAGGAAAAGACGTCCTCTTCTCGAACGGGGAAAAGAGGTACAAGCTCAACGCAGTGCTGGGGCTGCATACGCGCGCGGTAAAGTTCTTCTCATCTTTCCGCGTAGCTGACGGGAGGGTTCTGCAGGACCTGGCGCATTACTAAGCCGGGGTTAGGTTTCCGCTATCCTCGGCGCTCGCGGAAACGATCAGGGGCAAGGTAGTCGAGCTGGTAAAAGCGAGCTTAGCTCTGAAGAAGGAATTCCGCGTCAAGAGGGCCTCGCTCAGAGTCAACCACCGTGCTTTCAAGCTGGGTCGAGCGGCATATGAAACTCATTCCCTATTGTCTGCACCTTAAGCTAGACGGTACATGGAGAGGAGGATGGTGCCCGATCCAGTTCGGCGAAAGGCAGAAGGACTAATGGAGTGTGCATTAACCGGTAACTGTTCTCTCCAACAAGTGGAGCTGACGAAGAGAGGGGCGAGTGGTGCGCCCACTTCACCGTGGAGAGGCTTTCAGATTACGAGCCCCAAATCCCAACTGGAGTAGATCTTGCAGAAAAACCTGTGTGCCTAATCGCCTTGTTAGGTGATAAACTGGTTAAGGGCACTCTCTTCAAGGGATCCGCGATCAAGGAGATCGGGCAGAATCGCTTTAAGGCAAGGAAGGCCCTTCAAGAGAGGAGGACCTGAACGCGGTAAGGAAGCTCGGCGATATAGCCGCGGTTATGGCATGTTTTTGAGGTGTTCTTAGAATTAAAATAGGCCACCTTTATCCCGTTGGCCTTTGCCTTGTGCTCCTAATTTGCTACAGCTCCCTGAAAGGCAGAAAGTGAAACCTGCTGTTCAATTTCTTGCCCCCGTCGAAGCGGTTCCTTATGCCCGTTAACCATTCTAACGGTTACGGGAAATTGAAGCGAGCGCTTTACGGCTTTCCCAGATGTGGCGCGAGGGCCATGCTCGACCCCTCTTCCCTCCTTTCTGCCGAGCTTTGC
>DSEZ01000129.1 GCA_011055275.1 Thermoprotei archaeon
GCAGGAGACCAGCAACAAGCTTCCGAAGCTTTGGCGAGGAGTGGCTGACTTCGTGCAACTAAACTTAAAAACACGGTCGGTAGTAGCGTAGGTTGAGCAAACCTTTGAGCTTAAGCTACTCTCAGTGGGCTGAGATCGCGCTTTCAGCGATCCTGGTGCTGCTTGTTATCCTGCTCAGATACGCGTGGAGGATAGGAAGCTTGCCTCTTGTTCCTTCGATAGTCTTTTTGACTTTGATCGTGGTTCTAGGCGTTCCCTTGGGTTGGAAGGGCCCAAGTCATAAAGCGAAGCAGTAAGCAGTGGTTAAGTTGCAGCGCAGCTCCGCGAGGGCCTGGGGATACTTTTTTCTTGTCGCATTCACGGCGATCTTTGCGCTGGTGGCAAGTGGTGTCCTGCAGCCCCTTGACGTAAAGGCTTTTATCCTCGTAAACGAGCGCTGGAACGTGCCCGCGCTTAACGCGTTTTTTATCTATGCATCGCGCTACGGGAGATCTTATTTCTGGATCCCCGTGGTTTTCTTCGCATGGGTGTTAGGAGGGGACAAGTACAAGCGCGGAGCGCTCATGATGGCCATCGCTTTCTTGATCATAATTGCGGTGGGCCTGACGCTTAAAGCTGTTTACTTTAGGCCCAGGCCCTTTCTTGTTATTTCAACCGCTAGGGTCCTTATGGCAAGGCCATCTGACTCCTCATTTCCATCTGGACACTCTTTAATCGTGTTTGGAGGAGCAACGATAGCCCTGCTCTTCTCTAAGCGCAGGTATTCAGTTCCCCTCTTAGGTGAAGCTATTTTAGTCAGCTATTCAAGGGTTTACGTGGGGCTTCACTATCCAAGTGACGTCGTAGCTGGTGCCCTCTTGGGATCGTCTATAGCTCTTCTGGTATACGGGTTTGGAAATAATGTGAGCTGGTTCGAAGACCTTTATCGCGTTGTTAGTTCGGTTTACTATGGACTGCTTTCGTTTTTTAGCTGACCGCTTTCCCTCATCCAGTTCTCGGTGGCAGCGACCCCCTCCTCGATGGTCATGCGAGGCTGCCAGCCAAGCATTGTCCTCATGAGATCAATTCTCGCTGCAGAGTGCCTTATGTCTCCTTGTCTGTACCCGCCCACAACAACGTCGACGCCGTGTCTGTCGGCTATGAGTCTTGCGAGCTGGAGTACCGTCGTCCTGATCCCAGTTCCAACGTTAATCGTTGCGCTTTCCTCGAGTTCAAGGGCACGAGCGTTGATCTCTCCCACGTCATCCACGTAGATGTAATCCCTAGTTTGCAATCCATCCTCAAAGACCTGCAGATGCTTTTCGCGGATGGCTTGGGTTATGAATTTCGTAATCACGCCGGAGTAGGGAGAATCGGGCCTTTGCCCGGGACCGTAAACATTGAAGTACCTTAGCACGATAGCTTTGTAACCTAGGCGTGGAGCCATCGCGGTTATAAGCCATTCTTGCACTTGTTTTGTCAACGCATAGGGTGACAGCGGCCTTAGTTCATCTTCCTCGGCTTGGGGCAACGGTTTTACTTCTCTGCCGCAGTAGGGGCACCGTGGTTCCCACGACCCTCTGTCCAGTTGATCCTGAGTTCTTGGAAGCGGGTATACCTTTCCGTGAATATCGCACGCGTACGCTCCCTCTCCGTAAACGGCCGCGGATGAGGACAGAACCACTTTCTTTGGCCTCTTGTTGGCGTTTTTTATGGCCTCGATGAGAGAAGCCGCACCGCAGGCGTTCACGTTCATGTAGTCGGCTAATGCGTCAAACGAACGCGGGACGCTTATGAGTGATGCCAAGAAGATCACGGCATCAGAGCCATCTACGGACTTTTCAAGGCGCTTTTCGTCAAGAATATCCCCTTGAACGTAATCCGCCTGAAAGGAAGGCGGAACCAGATCGTAAACGCATAGGTCGTTATTGCTTATGAACTTTGCCGTGTGCTGTCCTATGAAACCCGATCCCCCTATCATTATCACCCTCATTCATATCACCGCGTTTCTTCAGTAAACGGAACTATGAATGCGGCCGAGAAGCCTATAAGTGTGCCGAATCGACCCGCTCTCGATCTTCCGCGATTGTGATCGCTTTTGGCTGGACAGCATCTCGTAAAGGGTCACGTACCTCTTAACGACCGCGTTCCAGCTGTAATTTTCGCGGGCATACTTCATGGAAGGTGATGTATCATGTCCCTCCAGTAGGGCTTCTCTTAACGCTGCCTCAAGCGATGTAACGCCGTAGTCGGCAAGATAACCCCTCCCCTCGGATAGAAGTTCCACATTCCCTCCTACATTGGTCGCCACACACGTCAATCCAAGCATCATGGCCTCAATAAGCGATGTGCTTAATCCCTCGCTCCTGGATGGAAGCAGGAAAACCCTCGACCTATTCATCAACTTCAATGTGGCTGAATGATCGAGCGCCCCGTAAAGCCTCACGTTCGAAGGGCTTTCGTTGGCCAACTTCGAGAAAAGAGGGCCGTCACCGATGATCGAAAATTGCACGTCAGTGATCTTCTTTGCGAGCTCGGGGATAAGGTCCACTCCCTTTTCGCGCGATAACCTTCCCGCATAGATTACGCCCATGCGTTGGTCGGGGCTAAGTGGTTTGGGAAGTTGCTCGGTATCAACCGCGTTCGGTATGTATTGAATATCTGGCCTATAGCGCTTTGCGCTGTCAGCTACTACCGTAGAAACGGCGGTCACCGAGTCAGCCCACGATAAGGCCTTTTTTTCGAGGGCGGCTGCGGCGGCGCCAACAAGCGATCCCCTCAGCATGGCCTCTTGCTCTGCGAAAAACCCGTGTAGAGTTAACACCTTCCTGCCGCGCGTTGTCTTGAAAATGAGGGCTTGCGGCACGTTGTGCGCGTGAATCACATCGTAGTGCCTTCCAGCGTGCGCTAGCGCAGAAAGAAGCGCAAATGTGGGGGTCTTTAGACCGGGCACGTTTAGATGTGGCGAGTTATCTGCGGTGGCAACGTCAACCGTGAACCCACTTCTTGTAAGGTACTTATAAAGGCCAGCTACGTGTTGCCCAGTACCGCTTACTCCCCCGAACCGCGCAGCAATTAAGAGCACCCGCATGAGGTGATCCAGGCGCTGGCATTTAACCTCTTTGGGAGAACTGCGAAAGTCTCATCCGCTCCAAGGAGCGAGATAAAGCCGTTAACCTCGCAAAAAGAACCTAGCAGGAAGCTACCTAGGGAATCGTGTTCGTAAAACGCGGGCGAACGCCCCCCAAATTAGCCACAGCTATGTTTCGATAGGGCCGAAAACCGCGTGCAATGAGACGCGCATGGATCGAGGACCTCGTAAAAAGCGATCCATGATGGCTCTGAACTACCGTCGCCTGACCACTAAAACAGAGCACGGTGCTTCCTCAACCACTTTGGACGACACGCTACCAAGAAGGAGCTTGCTAAGTCCTCCAAGGCCATGGCTTCCGATGATTATGAGGTCTGCCTTCTCTTCCTTAGCCGAGTCGATAATAGACTTCACGGGCTTTCCTCTGAGTATTTTCATCTCTGTTTTGATGCCTGCCGACGTAAGTATCTCATGCGCCTTTGTGACTATGAGTTCCGCCCTTTCGATCCCTTCATCGTGCGATCCCTTAGGAATAATTCCCGTGGGCAGAGATGAGTCGTACATGCTCAGCCTTTCTAGATAAGTCTGAGGAAGTTGCATGACACCGGGTTCGATAACCGTCACCACGACTGCAACTCCCTTACGAGGGTCCGTGATCTTTGCCGCTATCTCAAGGGCCTTAAGCGAGTACTCAGACCCGTCGATGGGAATGAGGACTTTCCTAAACATCTCCTATAATCCAGTCGGGATTTTATAAAACTGCCGAATCAGCCCTCTTCGGTTACTTATTTTATGGCCGTAGAGATAAATATAAATGCCGAAAGGTGGCTAGTGTAGTTTGGCCACGTTTACATACGATTGGGAGTCCACGACTCCCTCCCCTTTAAAGTTCCAGGTGATGGGCGCAGAAGCTTTCAAAAAACAGTTTGGATCGATAACTGAGTCATTCGATAAGGGAATAAATCCTATCACGAAGGCTCCCGTTAAGAAGAGGCTGGCCAGAGTTTTCAAGTGGAGAATTGAGCTTCTAAGTGACGATGAAGGCATGATATCCATATGGTCCGCAAACTGGGAGGGGTCAAAAGGAAAGCCTGATGGGCAAATTTACAGCTTGCGCGTGCTTGGGGAAAGCTGCCCAGAAGGATTGCCCTCTGATGGTACCGGATACTTTAGCCCAGATCTCATGAAGTACGTTGTGATAAACCCAAAGAGTTACGACGAGCTCAAGAGCGTGGGCGTTAGGCTGATAACAAGCGAGCTCAGCGAAAGATCGGGAAAGTACGTGTCCGTGAACGGGTCATGTGCTGAAGTACTGGGGAGGGGAGTATGCATAATGGCGTCTAAGGGACTTGGCAAAAGCACGCATGTTTATGGGCTTGCGGGTTGGACGGAAGACGGTACCACGAAGTTCCACTCAGACGGATGGCTTTTTGCTGACGTGAAAAACAAAGTTGCGTTCTCTCCGGAAAAAAAGCACTACTTCAAGGGGATGCCTTCGCTGTCTCTAACCTTGCGTAGGATTTTATCGCGCTCTAGGAAACGGGACGGCGAGAGCAGCCTGGTCAAGACCGTAGTTGTCATGGACGGCTTTCTCGCTGACCCAAGGGAGTTTATGGGAAAGGACAAGTTCACGAAGAAGTGCAAGCTCAACACGTTCATAATCCTTAAGAGGGACATGGATGACCAATGGTTGATCAGGCCTTTATCGGCAAAGGATGCCGTAGACCTCCTTGAGGCCGGGGTGCTTTCGTCCTCTGGAGATCCTTACTTTAACCCCTTTGTGATAAGGACTCTTCAAAGGGATCAAAAAAGGAGGCAGATGTATGAGCAGCTTTTGTCTGGAAGTTCCATATACCTGGTCAACGCGCGGGCGCAACCTTGGATAACGCAGACGTTGATAAGAGGGCTAGCATTGGAGGAGTGGAGCTGGGCGAAGCTTGTAAATGGGCAGGTCTATGCGCTAAGAGGAGAAAAGTACGAGCCACTATTTAAGGCGGGGGGAGACGGAAGCATGATAAAGAAACCAGCCAGGGCCAGTCCTGGCATAGCCTGAGGCTCAACCAAGTGACGTGTCCGTACTACAAGAATGGAATGTGCACTGCCGTGAAAAGCGCTTCCATGGCAAAAGCGGTCGTAATGCCTTACAGATGTAAGGGAGACTACGAAAAGTGCGAAATATATAGGAAAGCTGAGTCAAGACGGCGCTTGTCGCGGAAGGCAGGTGATGAGGGAAAGGTAAAGGGCCTGATGGCGTACTTGGAGATGGGTGTTTCCGATGATCCTCCTTCCCGGTGCCAATACTACGATGCTGGTTTTTGCAGGCTTTACAACAAGTTCATACCGGATGCGAAGAGGCAGTTCTGCACCGACCCCGAGAGCTGCCCACTGAAAGAGAAGGACGAGCCGAGCTAAGGCTTCAAAATGGCCTTAAGCGCCGACCTCAGCTCCTCCCTCGGATAAAGCGATTTAGGGCCTATGCTTTCCAGCTTGGCAGCCGCCTCCGATAGGCCCAGCTCATCCCTCATCCACCTTGACAAGTCGCCGTTCTTCATGTGCTCTCTAAGAGATTGCTCAGGTACTTTGTCCAATACGCTGATCATTCCCTCAAGAGTGTAAGCCATTTGGCCAATCGGGTTTCCGCCTAGGGTGAAAACAAAGGGATGATCTGCCACCCTTAGCGTTTGCCTTATCTTCTGCTCAAGGTCCCACAGCGCCGAAAGCCCTGTCACGGCAGCGTCATAAGGGGAAGGATAGGGACTGAAGTAGTTATGGACTTCGCCTGGCCCCCCTCCGTAGGTGTACATGTAGTAAGGTATATCGCTTTCTTGAAAGTACCTCCAGACCTCTCCTTCCGGGCCATTGTAGCCTTTCAGCTCGCGCCCAATCTTCTGAAGGCTTCTGAAATAGGCCCACTGCATGGCGTTCCCAAGCCAGCAGCTGGTGTCTCTTTCTATGTCAGCCCATGAAGTGGTCGAGTTGGGGGGAACGGTTATCTCGTCCACAGGGTCTTCCTCCTTTACGACTTCGGACGGAGTGGCAAACCTCAGGTTCTCGTGCTTAAGCACCTCATACGGCAGCGACCTAAGGAAGTCGTGTATTCCAGTTTCGGGCCACTGGTGCTCGCCAAAAGTTTCATAGTCCATGAAAAGCCCAACATACTGGCCAGAAGTCCTGGAGAGCCAGTCAGCGTACTTATCGGCCGTAAGTGGCCACTCGGTCCACCACCTGGCTGAGAATCTGAAAGCCACGTCATCGCTGAGCCTGTAATTCCTGAAGAGGACTTTTATATTGGGATTTCCCTTCGGTAAGTAGACGTAGTTTGGAGAGCGCCAGCCCAGTATCCTCTCTGCTCCCTCGGCGAATATACCAGAATACCCCAGCGATGAAACGTGATTCGCTATCTGATCGTTGTATATCAGCTCGGTGTTCTCAAAAAACCTGGGCTCAAAATTCAGCAATTCCTTCACCTTTTTGCGGTGTTGCTGGATCTGTTCATCAAATTCATCCATGTCATCGTAAAGTGAGGCAAGCGAGTGATAGTAGGTTTCCTCCATTATTTCGACGCGACCAGTTTTCACCAGTTGCCTGAAGCTTTCGAGAAGGTCAGGGTCATATTCCTCACACTGCTCCAGAAAAAGCCCGGATATTCCGAACGCGACCCTTAACCCTCTGGGATCACCTTTCTGGCGGTCTATGAGGTCCAGAAGGATGTCGTTCGTTGGAGTATACGCTTTTTTAGATGCCCTCAAGAAGATCTCTTTATCGGATTCCCTATCGAAGTAAAAGTCTAATAATGGGATTTTCGGGTGCGTTCCCATGAGATCGGACCAGAAAAAGTCCCTTTTAATCCTTCTGGGCTGATGCACTTCAAACGCTAGGACTACCTTCATGAATCAGTTTTCACGACAGGATAAAAACATTTCAGAAGTGCTTAAACGTTCCTAATACCGCTTGGATGACGTAAGCTGGCCTCGCTCGCAGCGGTGTTGGGCTGACCCAAGATCCATGCGGCAAACCACCTCTTCATCACGGACAGTGCTTCTGGTTCCCGCAGCGCGGCACCCCTTGGGTACTACTTGTCAACGCGCTTGGGCTAGGATCGAGCGCTGCCAAGGCACCATTGGCTTTCAGGAAATTCCTAGAAATACCCATGCCTTTACTCGTGTGGCCTTTTGTCATATACCCAACGGACGGGATCTCCGGTAACGAAGACGAGAATCCTGTCGAGTTTCAAGTAACCGAGTTCATAAAACATTTTGATAATAAGCTATTTATAGGCGGTCGCACAAAGTGATTCATGAAGCCGGAGGAGCTGAAAGGCTACGTTATTGCAGAGGCCTCGGTTAGCAAGGCAAAGCTCCTCAGAGATATGGAAAAAAGGGGATACAAAAAAGAAGAAGTAGAAGAAGCGATTTCGCGTCTTTTATCATCGGGAGAACTTTTGGAAAAGCGTTCAGGTAAATCCGTGTCCTATTCTCCTCCATTTCCTGACATCGGTTCGGCCATTCAAAGACTACTTGAGGGGCAGGAAAGGATTGAGAGCGCGCTGGGTATATATGATGGGAGCTTTGAGGCCAGTTTTGACAAATTCTACAGAAAGGTAAGGGACGTGGCCGGTATTGCCACGCTTAGAGACATTAGAAACGCGATGAACATGGAGGCATCGGATTTTTACTCGAGTTTTCAGAAAATATATCACAAGTACAAGCTTTCTCCTGGAGGCGAGGAAGGGCTCATAATCGATGGAAACGTCTGGGGGGTGATCTTGGGATATGCTTGAGGTTAAGATGTCTTCGAACCCCTTTCCTTCTACGCCCATAGCGAGCGAAAGCCATGCGGACAAACTCGGAGGTGAGGCGTGGAAGAGAACCCGGAACGACCTTTTGGGAATGGCTGCTAGGGTGCGCAGGACAGGAGAGTTCGGGGCTGCCGTTATAGTTGGGCCTCCTGGTGCGGGAAAAACCCATATATGCATGAACGTTGAAAGGGAGCTTGCCGATTTCTTCCCGATCTACGTTGACGCGTCTATTTACCCAAACCTGGAAAGCGGCATAACGGGCGCTATGGGCATTACCGCGCGTGAGCTGGGATTTAGAGATTTCGCGGACTACATCTCCTATAGGGTTTACGATTACGCGGTGAAGCAAGAGGGAGACGACGTACGCAGGAAGCTGAGATACGAGACCAAGGATAGGTTGTTTTACCTTTCATTTAAACGCTACCTGCTATCCCTGAGGAATGGCCGGCGCTACCTAACGAAGGACAATCCTTTTTTGGTTCGGGCATTGGCCAGAAACCTCAGAATCGGGTCTTTTTCTGATTTCATTTCAATTATTCCTACAATAAGTGACGAGGTCGGGCTTCGTTTCCTCTTAATAGTCGACGAGACAGAGGCCTCTTATGAGAGGGAGTTAAAGGTCCTTTACAACGCTCAACCCAGGGGGCTTTTCTTAATAACCACTTTCGTTCCTGATCGCTGGGCGGACATCAAGGACAAGGCCTTGAAGGATAGGTTTTACAATGCCTCCCTATTCAGGCAGTTGGGATACCCCAGAGCTGATGACCTTGAGGACATAATAATGTCCTACGTAGACGGTCGCGCTGGATTTACCCGCGAATGGGTCGAGGAGATAGTAAAGGAATCGAGCTTTACTGACATCAGGGACGCGTTGAGAAAGCTTCATGACTCTTACGAGGCGTGCGAAGGCAATCCTCAATGCATGGAGACGTCGTTATCCGGAATTGCAGGTGATAAGGGAGAGCTTTCAAGGATTATCGAGCGGTACATAAGACTCCAAGTGCTTCCCTTGCTGAAAAGCAAGGGCCTCATAACGTACTTCGCTGATAAGGGAAAAAGGATTCCCTCAATTAATTCCGTGATAGACGTGGTATTTGCTTCAGGAGATGTGCTCTATCTGGCCGACGTCAAGATCACCGAGGAGGATGTGTTCGCTCCTGAACCCGATTCAAATATACTCAGGGCTTCAAAGCTTGCTGCCATAGAGCTCAACGGAAAGGTTTACAGTCAGCTGAGGCCGCTGGTAATTACAAATAGGCCCGGGCAGGAAGGCATCGACTACATAACGCTTACGCCTGATGAAATAAATCAGATAAAAGATGGGTTCAACCCTCCGTCGGTTGAGGAGAAGTTCGCGCGCGCGTTGAAGCGAAGGGCACGTGGTGGACTCCGTTGTACGGACTTAGCGACGAGCAGCTGCTTGAGGTGGCGTCTAAGTATGGGACACCCATATACGTCACTGACCTCTCGGTCGTGGAAAAAAACTATGCGGACATCTATCGGGCGTTCAATGAGTTCTTGCCCACGAGGGTTTTGTACGCCGAAAAAGCTAACTACAATCCTGCGATATTGGCATGCCTTGGTTCGCTGGGAGCGTGGATAGATGCCTCATCACCTTTTGAAATAGGCTTCGCCATGCGCTCTGGTATAGATCCATCAAGGATCTCTTTCACACCCGCTAACGCGGGACCAGAGGAGCTTCGCTATGCGACGGAAACCGGGGTCAACGTCATAGTAGTGGATTCTTCCGAAATGCTCGCGCAACTGAGCGCAATTTCAAGCTATAGGGTAGCGCTCAGGTTGAACCCAGGTATAAGGGCGGGGCACTCCGAGCGCGTTATGACAGGGGAGAGGGGATCGAAGTTCGGTATATACCCCGACGATTTGAGGCATGCCTTGAATTTAGCGCTCGAGAAAACGAGACTCGTGGGGTTGCACTCGCATATAGGCTCCGGCATAAGGGAACCGGAGCCATATCTCAAGCTAATTGATTACCTGCGGAAGGTCGTTCGTGACGAGTCCTTGGGTCTTGAGTTCATCGACATAGGAGGGGGCTTCGATTTCTCTGATATTGACCACTTCCGCGGAGTGGCTCGGTCATTTTCTGAGGCGTTTGGAGATGTCATCCGGGAACTCAGAGTTGAGCCTGGACGCTACCTAGTCAAAAGGAGCTCGGTTCTCCTTACTAAGGTGAATCAAGTAAAGCAAGCCGGGGAGAGGCGCTTCGCACAGGTCGATGCGGGGATGAATGCCCTGATAAGGCCAATGCTTTATGGCGCTTTTCACCCCATGAGAAAGCTCGGCGGCTCAACGGAGGAAATGGATCTTTACGACGTTGTCGGGCCCATATGCGAGAACACTGACGTATTTGGCAGAGATGTGAAGCTTTCCAAGCTCAGAGAAGGGGACGTCATAGCGATCGAGGAGGTGGGTGCCTACGGATATTCCATGTCATCGAACTACAACCTTAGACCAAGACCTGCGGAGCTGGTAGTGAAGGGAAGCCAAGTGTTGCTTTACAAGCCCATGGAGGGCCTTGACGACCTCTTTGCACCTTACGCTTTGGCGGGTTTCAAGCCGGCCCTTGGCC